>CANIFK010000605.1 GCA_947466555.1 Acidobacteriota bacterium
CGTCCTCGTCTCCTGCCCCGATCACATGCACGCCACCGCCTCCATGTGGGCCATGGCGCGCGGCAAGCACGTCTACTGTCAGAAGCCGCTCACCCGCACCGTTTGGGAGGCCCAGCAGCTCACCGCCGGTGCCGCCAAGTACGGCGTGGCCACCCAGATGGGTAACCAGGGCTACTCCAACGCCGGCGCCCGCGAATGCGCCGAGATCATCTGGAGCGGCGAGATCGGCAACGTCACCGAGGTCCACGCCTGGACCGATCGCCCCGGCACCTACTGGCCGCAGGGCACCGGCGTCGAACCGAAGACCGAGGCCGTACCGGCGCACCTGGATTGGAACGCCTGGCTCGGCGCCTCTCCGGACCGTCCGTACAGCCCGGCCATCGCCCCGCGCAGCTGGCGCGCTTTCCCGGAGTACGGCTGCGGCGCCATCGGCGATATGGCCTGCCACATCATGGGCACGCCCAACATGGCCATGCGCCTCTCGCTCACCGGCCCGACCTCGGTCGAGTGCATCAAGAAAGAGGGCGTGGGCAAGTACACCTTCCCCAACCAGACCGTCATCCGCTTCGACTTCCCGGCCCGTGGACCGCTGCCGCCCGTGAAGGTCTTCTGGTACGACAGCCTGAAGAACATGCCCAAGTTCGACGGCGTTCCGGCCGGCGAGCTGATCGGCGACAAGGACAACAACGGCAGCCTCTTCATCGGCGACAAGGGCATGGTCACCACCGGCTGCTACGGCGAACGAACCCGCCTTCTGCCCGATGCCCGGATGAAGGACTACAAGCTCCCGGCGCAGCTGCTGACCCGCTCGCCCGGCCACTACCGCGACTGGCTCCGCGCCTGCAAGGGCGGCGATCCGGCCTGCTCCAACTTCTCCGTCGCCGGGCCGTTTGTGCAGTGGATGCTGTTGGGCGTGATCGCCATGAAGGTGGACGGCAAGCTGGAATGGGACAACGCCGCCGGCCGCTTTACGAACAACAAGGAAGCCAACGAGCTGCTGAAGCCGGTCTTCCGCAAGGGCTGGCACTTCGTCGGCTAAGGAGCCGGCGCGGCGAATAGCTGTACGATAACCGGGCCATCGGGGCCGCTGGCGACACCCACGCCGGTCTCCACGAAGGCCCGGTTTCGTATGTTGGCTCGATGCGGCGCGCTGCCCATCCAGCCTCGCTCCAGGGCCTCGATGGTTCGCTGTCCAGCGGCCAGATTCTCGGCCGCGGCGGTATATTGGTATCCCTCGGCGCGGATGAAGTCCCAGGGGGTGCGACCGTCGGGCGTATCGTGGCTGAAGTAGGCGCGGCGGGCCATGTCGGTGGCCTTGGCCTGCGCCGCCCGGGCCAGCGGGAGCGAATGGCGCAACGCCGGTACGCCTGCGCGAGCCCGCTGGCGGTTGGCCATCCGCAGCACGCCGTCCGCCGTGATGCCATCCGCGAATAGGGCCGCGGCGGCGAGGGTTAGGAGAGCAAGCGACCGAGCAGCCATCCCAGGAACACCCCCACGGCCAGTGCACCGCCGCCCACCATCATGAGGGCGCGCTTGGCTTCATCGAGCAGGACGTTGTTGAAGACATTGGCCGACAGGTGCAGTCCGACCACCTTCCACTGGCCGTCGATCTTGGCGATGGTCGTCGACCAGCGGGACTGGAGCTTGAAGGGGCCGCGGAAGGTCGGGGTGAACTCGTCCTCCATGGAGCCGTCGGCGATGGCCACGGTGCCATCGGCCAGGAAGCGGGCCGGGCCGCTGAGGGTGGCCTTGGTGGTGTAGCTCTTGAGGATCCGGTCCTTCCCCTTCACCATACGGTCGTAGTAGGCGAAGATCTCCGCCGGGCCGCGGGAGACTTCGCCGTTGGCCCAGACGACGGTGGCGTTGGGGTCCATTTGCTGGACCATACCGTCGAGGCTTTGGGCGTTGATGCTGGCCTCGACTTCGCGGAGGATCTGGATGAGCTGTTCGCGGTCCTGAGCGTGCGGGTCTGTCATGGTTGTCACATTACCACGCGGGTGAGGACCTGTTCGTCCTCGCTGCCGGAGACCAGGAACTCGTAGGTGGATTGGTACAGGAAGTGGTCCCCGCATTCGGGGCACTTTTGCAGGAGTCCGTCCTCGGTTTTGCGGACGTCGACGAGCGAGCCGGCGGCGGCGGGCAGGAAGGTGTCCTCGGCTTCGCGGCCGCCTTTCTGGAAGCCGCGGTGGTATTCGCCGAGGGTCCCGCAAATGGGGCACGGGGTGGTGCGGCGGGTGATCGTCTCCATGACCTCGCCGGCGTTTTCGAGGGTGAATGGGAAGACCCGGACAGCGCCGGTGGGGAAGACGAGGTCGAGGTGGTTGAGGGGGCCGGGTTGGCCGCCGGGGAGGCGGCCGCGGCCTTCGCGTTTGGCGGTGAGATCCTTCCAGAGAAAGCGGCGGCCATCGCGACGGGTGACGCCGTCGCGGTCGAGCGAGCGTGGTCCTTGGCGGTAGTTCCAGAAGGCGATGGCGGCCCACACGGCGACCGATGAGGCGCCGAAACCGGCGAGCAGCGGCATGTGGCGCCGGAGCCCTTGGTAAGCCAGGAAGAGGCCGAGGCTGCCGAATAGGGCGGCAAGGAAAACCTGGCGGAGGAAGTAGTCGCGACGGAGTTCGGGCGTGACGGTCATTGGCGCTGACGGCGGAACCGGTAGACGGCGAAGGCGGTGCCGAGCGGGAATTCGACGGCTGCGATCCAGGCGGTGACCTTGGCGAGCCACGGGGCCCAGGAGGCGCCGGCGCGGAGGGCGAAGCCGGTGACGATTGAGAGGATCAGCAGCAGGCCGGCGAGCGCGGTGAGCAAAGCGCCCCCGAGCAGGAGCCGTTCGCCCATGAGCGCCTGGTCCTTGTTCTGGGCGCCGAAGAGGCCGCCGAAGCCCATGCCCGCGACGCCGATGGCGACGAAGAGAACGAAGCACTGGAGGAAGGCGAACAGGAGAAATGGCGTGCCGGAAGGCTTGGTCATATGCGGTCTGAATCGGGCTGCTTGGGGATGAGTCTACCACCGGACGAGCCGCAAAAAAAGTTGGAATAAGTGACCGGTTTTGGCGGAGTCGCACGCTTGGGCAAGTCGAGGGTGTAGATACTCCTCCCGAAGATTAAGGGACCCTGAACCACAATCAAACCGCACTGGCTTCGGTTCGTTAGGTCAGACGGCGTTCCAGGAACAGGGCGGCCACGGCTAACAGCCAGCCGCCCAGTAGGACCCAGTAGCGACTGTTGTCGGGTTGATACTGGAACGCCACTTGATGGGTCCCGGCTGGGACGGCGACGGCTGGGAATCCAGGGGATACCATGGCGATCGGTACGGGCTGGCCGTCGACCCAGGCTCGCCAGTTTTGGTGCCAGCTCATCTTGAACAAAACGAACCCGGCGCGGGTGGCGTTCAGCGTGGCCTCCCAACGGCCGGCTGTCTCCTTCTCGCCCGTGATCTCGCCCGGGGGCGGGGCGACGTGGTCGTCCACGGACGGGATGCCAGACTCCGGTGTCAGGCGGAACATGCCGGGCGGGGCGGGGGCGGGAAGCTCGATCCAGAGGTGCATGTGGTGGCGAACCCACTCGCTCTGCAGCCAGCGGTCGTTGATGGGGTAGAAGTTGTCCCGGGTGAGGGGGACGGCGGCGGGGATATCGATGGAGTCGAAGTAGCCGCCGCCGGGGGCTTGAAGCGTGTGAAACGTCCCGCTGATGGTGCCGGGTAGGAGGAAACGAGGCAGCTGGGGGGCGGTGTGGGGCGGGGCGATGACGGTCCGGATATTGAAGAGCCGGTAGTGGGCGAGGTTGCGCTCGTCGAAGCGGATCATGAGGTCCGAAGTCAGCGGCATGGCGTGATAGAGATACGACAGGGCGGGGATGTGGGCGCGGCCGAGACGGGCGTAGACGGGCACATCGCCGATCTTGAACTGGGCGCCCCAGTTGGCGCCGAGGCCGGCGTAGGCGCGGCCGCCGACGGCTTTGGCGATTTGGAAGACATGATCGATATCGGGCTGGGCGGACTGGTTGGCGGTGAGGTTGCGGAGGCCCCAGGCGCGGTTGTTTTCGACGGCGACGTTGCGTTCCTGGATCATGGGCGCGAGGAGGAGCGCGGCGGCCAAGGCGAGGAGAGCGGGGTGGGTTCGTTTGGCGGCGGCGCCCCAGAGGGCGGC
>CANIFK010000606.1 GCA_947466555.1 Acidobacteriota bacterium
CCCGCGCCCTCGCCCAGGCCGGAATAAACAATCGCCACGTGCGTCCAAGCGTCGCGAGTAAACGGCGGCTTGTTCACCACCACCAGCCGGTTATTGAAATCCGGGTTCTTGTCGCTCTCCGCATTGGTCGGATTCCACGCCTTCAGCGCCCCAAAAACACCCAGCCGGAAGTGCCGCGGCTTATCGTCTTTCGTAAAGTCCACCCAGATGGCCGAGTTGTTATAGGCCTTGTCCGTCAACTGCAAAGGATCACAGAAACCCGGCGCCAGATCCTGATCCGGGTCCAGCTTCAGCCAAAAGCTCAGCGTGCCCGACTGCAAGCCCACATTCCCATGGGCCTTAAAATAGACCGCCTTCGTATTCTTCACCGGAAACTTCAACGCCCCGCCTTTCCGGCCCCCGCTGGTCACCCACTCCACGCCCGACCCCGCCAGCCCCGGCACCGGCTTGTCCTTATAGGTCGGCGCGCTATACAGGTTCCTATCCCCGACGCCGATCTGCGCCGCCGTTCCCCCGTCAAAGGTGGCCCGGAACAGCACCTCCTTCTTCCAATTCGCGGCGCACAAAGGGAGCGCCAGTACCGTAATCGCCAGCCAGAATCGCATAGGGACATGATACTGCGTCATAATCGCAGTCAGCATGCTACGCCGCATTCTCCTGACAGCCCTCCTCGCCCTCCCCGCCCTCGCCGCCGACATCACCGGCAAATGGAATGTCGCCGTCGACCTCGGTGGCCAAAGCGGCACCCCCAAGTTCACCTTCGAACAAAAGGGCGAAACCCTCACCGGCACCTACTCCGGCCAGCTCGGCGAATCCAAACTCACCGGCACCGTCAAAGGCGACGACGTCAGCTTCCAGTTCGAAACCTCCGGCATCAAAGTCACCTACATCGGCAAAGTCACCAGCCCCACCACCATGAAGGGCCAGGCCGATTACGGCGGTCAGGCCGAAGGCACCTGGACCGCCAAAAAAGACTAAGCCGTCACCTTCTCCGCCTTCGCCAAATACGCCGGGTCGAACGCAATCCCCAGCCCCGGCGCCGTCGGCACCGCCACCGTCCCATTCCGGATCTTGAACTCCGGCGTGTACCAGCTCTCCCGCTTCTCATCGCCCCGGTGCGGGAACTCCATGAACCCGCCAATGTTCTCCACCGCCGAAGCAAACTGCACAATATTCACCGCCGAAGCCCCCGTCTGCGTATTATGCGGCACAATCGGCAGCCCGAACTTCTTCGCCATCCGCGCCACCCGCAACGCCCGCACAAACCCGCCGTTGTAATTCAAATCCGGCTGCACAATCCGGACCACCTTGTTCTCCATCATCCACAAGAACCGCCACAAACTCGAATCCTGCTCCCCGGCCGCCACCGGCATCTTCAACGCCGCCGCCACCTTCTGCGTCTCGCCCAACTCCTCCCACGGGCACGGCTCCTCAAAGAAATTCACCCCCAACCCCTCCAACATCCGCCCCACCTCAATCGCCTTCTCGGCGTTATAGGACCCATTCGCGTCGGCGTTGATAACGACCCCATCCCCCATCCGCTTCCGCGCCAGCTTCATCATCGTCTCCGTCCGCCCCGGATAGGCGTCCAGATTCCGGCTCATCCGCCCGCCAATCTTGAACTTCACCGCCTTCGCCTTCGTCTCCGCCAACCCCCGCACATACACGTCCACCTCTTCCTCCGCCGTCGTCTCCCGCCCCGACCCCGACAAATACACCGGAATCTCCTTCCGGATCACCCCGCCCAGCAACTCTCCCACCGGCACCTTCGCCGTCTTCCCCAGCAGATCAAAAATCGCCTGCTCCACGTAAGCCACCGGGCACCAGAACGCCTGCCCCGCCAGCTTGTAGTTCTTCGTGTACACCTCGTCCACCAACGTCTCAATCTCCCGCGCGTCCCGCCCAATAAACACTGGCGCCACCCGCCGCAGCAGAATGGCAATGTAATCCTCCATCTGCTTCGTTCGGCATATCCCCTTCGCCCCGTCGGTCGACGTCACCTCCAGGAAGTAGTTCGCCCCCACTCGCAACAGCTCAATTGACCGGATCTTCACCGGCGCCTTCACCTTCCCCGGAATCCCCAAAAACGGCTCTTCATACCAGGGAATCACCCGCTTTTCCTGTCCAGCAACCAGGCCCGCGGCGCCCGCGGAAAACAGCAATTGACGGCGTGAAATCGACATGTGACTCCCAAAGTAAATGGAATTTGAACAAAAAGCCATCGTTGTCATCACTCTGTAACAGAACCATAACGGCGTCGAAACGAAGCGTTGCTACGTTCGTAGGTGAATGCGAACCCTGTTATTCACACTCGCCCTGGCCACCGTGGCTCTCGCCCAGGACCAAGGCCGCTTTACCGGCATCGTTGCCGATACCACCGGCGCCGTCATCCCCGGCGCATCCATCCGCGTCAAGAATGAAAAAACCGGTGCCGAACGCACCGTCAAGTCGTCCGATACCGGCGTCTTCTTCGTCACCAATCTCAGCCCCGCTACCTATTCCATCGTCGCTTCCAGCACCGGCCTCAACGACGCCATCTATAAGGAAGTCAACCTCGCCCTCGGCCAGGAACGCACCATCAACATCATCATGCAGCCCACCTCGGTGGCCACCGAAATCACCGTGTCCGGCGGCGAACTCGCCGTCGTCGATACCAGCTCGGCCTCCGTCGGCGCCAACGTCAACGCGCGCGAAGTCTCGCAGATGCCCATCAATGGCCGCCAGGTCTCGCAGCTCTACCTCCTCGCCCCCGGCGCCCAAACCTCCGGCGGCGGATCGTTCGATAACATCCGCTTCTCCGGCCGCTCCAATCAGCAAAACGCCGTCCGCTTCGACGGTGTCGAAGCCTCCGCCATCATCGACGCCTCCCCCGGCAACCTGAACGGCCAAACCTCCTCCGCCTTCCGCCTCCAGGCCAGCCTGGAAACGGTCCAGGAGTTCCGCGTCGAATCGTCGAACTACCCCGCCGAATACGGCACCGGCACCGGCGGCCAGATCTCCATCGTCACCAAGTCCGGCGGCAACCAGTTCCACGGCAGCATCTTCGAATACATGCGCAACGATGCCTTCGACGCCCGCAACTTCTTCGACGGCAACAACAAGTCCCCCCTCCGCCTCAACCAGTTCGGCGGCTCCATCGGCGGCAAAATCATCAAGGACAAGCTCTTCTTCTTCGGCCACTACGAAGGCCTGCGCCAGCGCGCCGGCTTCCCCCTCGTCGGCCAAACCCCCTCCTCCGCCGTTCGCAACCTCCCCGTCTGCGTCGCCGGCTCCTCCGCCCGCTGTATCGATGCCACCATCAAGCCTCTCCTCGGCGCCTTCCCCGTCGGCAACTACGGCTCCACCACCAACCCCGATTTCGACGTCGCCCGCCTCGATGGCCGTGCCATCGTCAACGAAAACTCCGGCTCCGTCCGCATCGATTACCGCCTCAGCGAAAAGGACCAGGTCTACTTCCGCTGGTTCCGTGATGACGGCAACTCCACCGCGCCCTTCGACGTCTCCGGCTCGGCCTTCGAACAAAAAGCCGTCGCCCAGAACGGCGTCCTGAACTGGCAGCGCATCATCACGCCGACCGTCATCAACGAAGCCAAAATCGGCTACAACGGTCCCAAGACCCGCACCAACGGCGTCGCGCCCACCGTCCCCGGTGTCGACCTCTCCGGTGTCACCCTCAACATCACCGGCGCCAACGTCCTCGTCGGCATCGGTGGCCAGGGCGCCAGCGCCGGCATCTCCATCCCCTCCGGCCAGGTCCGCGCCAGCTCCGCCACCAACGGCCGCGGCCAGCCCTACACCAACTACTCCCTCTCCTACGTCGATAACTTGACCTGGATCAAGGGCGCCCACAACATCAAGTTCGGCGGCGAATTCCGCCAGGTCCGTCTCTATACGGACCGCCTCGGCGGCGTCACCTACGCCTTCTCGAACCTCAACGCCTTCCTCGCCAACACCCCGTCCATCTCGGTGCTAGGCGATCTCAGCGCCCCCAGCCCCTTCAACAACGGCGCTACCGGCAACCGCTTCGGCAAAACCGAAATGTTCTCCGCCTACGCCCAGGACGAGTTCAAGCTGAAGTCCAACATCACGTTGACCTACGGCCTGCGCTACGAATACTACA
>CANIFK010000607.1 GCA_947466555.1 Acidobacteriota bacterium
AACCCCTGGGAGATCGACGCCATCTCCGGCGCCACCATCTCCTCCCGCGCGGTCGGCCGCCTGCTGGCCAATAGCATCCGCGAAATGGAGCCCGTCATTCAGCGCAACAAAGAGCGCATCGAGCGAGGAAACTGATGAGCACCACCACCACACCTCCGAACCCCTTTCTGAACGGCCTCTGGCGCCAGAACCCGACGTTCGTCCAGATCCTCGGCATGTGCCCCACGCTCGCCATCACCAACAGCGTGCGCAACGCCATCGCCATGGGCCTGGCCACCGCCTTCGTTCTGGTGATCTCCAACGGCCTCATCGCCGCCATCCGCAAACACGTCCCCAAACAGGTGCGCATCGCGACGTATATCGCCATCATCGCCACCGCCGTCACGGTGACCGATTATCTCGTCAAAGCCATCAGCATCCCGGTCTATAAGGCGCTCGGGCCCTTCATTCCATTGATCGTCGCCAACTGCCTGGTGCTCGAACGCGCCGAAGCCTTCGCCGCCAAGAAACCCGTCATCCCCTCCATGATGGATGGCGCCGGCATGGGCCTCGGCTTCGCCTTCGGCCTCACCTGCCTCGGCACAGTGCGCGAAGTTCTGGGCGCCGGCACGTTCCTCAGCGTCCCGCTCTTTGGGCCCAACTTTGAACCGTGGGTGCTGTTCCTCCTCCCTCCCGGAGGCTTCATTTCGCTCGCCATCTGGCTGCTCGTCTTCGCCTCGTTCCGGGAACGGAAACAGCGGAAACTGCAGGCCGGTCTCACGGAAATCCAGCCCGCCGAGGTGCGCTCATGAATGAATCACTGGGTCACATATTCGTCGACTCGTTCCTTATCAACAACTTCGTCCTCTGCGTCTGCCTGGGGATGTGTTCGTTCCTGGGCTTGTCGGCGAAGTTCTCCACCGCCTGGCGCATGGGCGTCTCGGTCATGTTCGTCATCACCGTCAGCGGCATTCTCTCCTACGGCATGAACATCGTGCTGGTCATGCTCCACGCCGAATATCTGCGGTTGATCGTCTACATCGTCATCATCGCCGCCACCGTGCAGTTGACGGAGATGTTCATCAAGAAAAACAGCCCGGCGCTCTTCCGCGAACTCGGCGTCTACCTGCCCCTGATCACCACCAACTGCGCCGTGCTTGCCGTGCCGCTCTTTCAAACAGCGCGCAACTACAACTTCGTGCAGAGCACCGTCTTCGCCCTGTCGGCCAGCGGCGGCTACTGCATGGCCATGTGCCTGCTCGCGCTGGTACGGGAACGGACGGAACTTTCCGACGTCCCCAGTCTCGCCCGCGGCACCGCTCTTACGTTGGTGCTGGCCAGCGTGCTGTCGATGGCCTTCATGGGTTTCGCCGGCATGGGAGGTGGCGGATGAGCGAACTCTGGAATCTATTGCGTGCGGTGGGCGGATTATTTGCCGTCCTCTGTTTCTGGGTCTTTCTACAGAACGTGGTTCGCCGGCGCTCCGGGTGCCGGAACCCGGACAAGGATGTTCTGGATTTCATGCTCCACGGCTGCGGCGGTGGGTGCGCCAACAAAGGCAGTTGCCACACGGATAAAGCGGAATTGGGAGAGGCAAGATGAGACTGAATGAATATGATCTGAATCACTCCTACACGACAACGCTCGTCAGTAGCGAGCGGATCACGCCCCTGGGTTGGGAGGCGGAGGTGCGCCACCTGGTGCTTCGGTTGCCCGATACGCCCTTCGATTACGTCGAGGGGCAAAGCATCGGTGTTCTCGCCCCCGGCCCCCACGAGTTCGGCAATGCGCACCATCTGCGCCTGTACTCCATCGCCAGCCCCCGCGGCGGCGACGACGGCCGCGGCGATACCATCTCCATCTGCGTCCGCCGCTGCTTCTCCATCGATGACATCAGCGGCGAGCGCTACCCGGGGCGCGCTTCCAACTTCCTCTGCGACGCCAATCCGGGCGATCCCATCCAGATCACCGGCCCCTATGGCGTGCAGTTCGAAGTGCCGCAGAACGACGATGCCAATCTCCTCATGGTCGGCGCCGGCACAGGCATCGCCCCCTTCCGTGCCTTCGTCAAACACATCTATCAGCGCCACGGTGCCTGGCAGGGAAAAGTACGTCTCTTCTTCGGCGCCAAGAGTGGCATGGAACTGCTCTACATGAACGATTTCCGCAAGGATCTGGCGCTCTACTACGACCAGAGTTCCTTCCGCGCCTTCGAAGCCATCAGCCCGCGTCCGCACTACGACGCGCCGCCCGCCCTCGATCGTGTGCTGCTCGAAAACTCCGCCGAAATCTGGGAGATGTTGCAGGACTCCAAGACCTTCGTCTACGTCGCCGGACTCACTGCCGCCGAAACGAAATTCGAAGCGGCGATGGAGGAGATGGCTGGCGGCAAAGAGCCGTGGCTCGATCTGAAGTCAAAGCTCAACGCCGACGGACGCTACGCCGAACTGCTCTACGATTGAGATCCCTGCGCCGGCAGAAACGTGGGCGTCAGGCAGGCCACTCCGCGCACCGTCCGCGCCCGGCCGCCGTGCAAGGCGTCATCGGTCATGGGCGGCGGTGCTTGCCAGTTCAGCGCCGGGGTCTCCGCCTGGCGTGTCGCGGTCTGGAACAACGAGTGAAGGGTGGCAATGATCGTCATGTGGCGTTCTCTGTAACACTCAGCGCCAGGTGGGGGCGGATTTGATCACGGCACAAAAATATTTTTTCGCCATGCCTACAGATACCGCCAATAGATATAAACGTGGCAAACAAGGATTGACAGAATCATCAGCCCGAAGCACGACTTTAAGTACGGCACAAACTTGATCGGCTGCCCGGCGCGTTCGGCCAGCCCCGCCACCACCAGGTTCGCCGACGCTCCCACCAACGTCCCATTCCCGCCCAAACACGCGCCCAGCGATAACGCCCACCACAGCGGCATCAGCCCCTGCTCCCCGCCAAACGCCGGCGCCATGCTCTTAATCAGCGGAATCATCGTCGCCACAAACGGAATATTGTCGATGAACGCCGACAGAAACGCCGACCCCCACAGCACCGCCAGCACCGTCACCGTCCGGTCGCCTTGCGTCGCCGCCAGCAGCTTCTCCGCCATCGTCCGGATCACGCCGGACGCCTCCAGCCCGTGCACCAGAATGAACAGGCCCGCAAAGAACATCAGCGTCACCCACTCCACCTCGGCGAACGCCTTCTGCACGCTCGCCCCCTGCTCCTCGGCGCTCTTCCGGAAATTATCCAGCAGTAACAACAACGCCGCCCCGCCCATCGAAACCGTCGCCGGTTCCAGGTGCGTCAACCGCGAAGTGAAGAAGCCCGTTAGCACCAGCGCCAGCACGAACAGCGCCTGCCGCAGCAGCCGCCAATCGTGGATCGCCTCCCGCTCTTCGAACTCCATCACGCGCCGCCGCGCCTTCTCGCTTGCCACCAGCTCCGTCCGCCACAGGAAGTAGAACGGCACAGCCGACACCAGCAGAACCACAATCACCACCGGCGTCAGATGGTAAATAAAGTCGTTAAACGGAATCCCCACCAGCGACCCGATCATGATGTTCGGCGGGTCGCCGATCAGCGTTGCCGTGCCGCCGATATTGGAGCAGAGCACCTCGGCAATCAGATACGGATACGCCTTTACTTTTAGTTCTTCGGTGATCAGCAGAGTCACCGGTACCACCAGCAATACCGTCGTCACGTTGTCCAGTAATGCCGACAGCAGCGCCGTCACCATCGACAGCATGAACAACACGCCCAACGGCTGCGCGTTCACCCGCTTGGCCGACCAGATCGCCACATACTGAAACACGCCCGATTTCGCGGTGATGTTAACGATCAGCATCATCCCCAGTAGCAGGCCGATCGTGTTGAAATCGATCCCTCGGATCGCCGCCTCCTGGTTCAGCACGCCGCACAAAATCAGCAGCGCGGCACCCAGTAGCGCCAGAATTGCCCGGTTCAATTTGTCGCCGATCACCAGTGCGTATGTGCCCACAAACACAGCGGTGGCAAGCCACGCCGCGCTCCATCCAAAGGCGGTCTCTCCATGCATGCGGGCGTCTGTCTCCTAAAAGGGTAGTTACCGGAGCGCGTCCAGAATCTGCCATGCCGACACGGTGCCCACCAGTTTTCGCGTCTGCCGGTCT
>CANIFK010000608.1 GCA_947466555.1 Acidobacteriota bacterium
ATGGACGAAAAGCGCGATCTGGCCCGCGAACTCGCCCGCCAGCACTATGCACAGGGCGACCCGCTCGGCTGGTTCGAAGATCTCTACAACCAAGCCAATCGCGACTTCGAAACCATCCCCTGGGCCGACCGCGCCGTCAACCCCCACCTCGCCGCCTGGTGCGATCGCGAGTCGCTTCCCCGCCCCGGCTCGCGAGTCCTGGTCGTCGGCTGCGGCCTTGGTGACGATGCCGAATACCTCGCCGCCCGCGGCGCCCATGTCACCGCCTTCGACCTCTCGGAAACCGCCATCGGCTGGTGCCGCGAACGCTTCCCCGAATCGACCGTTGACTATCAAGTAGCCAATCTCCTCACCTCCACCGGCCGCTACGATCTAGTCGTAGAAATCTACACGCTGCAAGCCATGCCGCTCGACATGCGCGCCCGCGCCATCGACGCCGTGGCCGAACTCAGCAACGAACTCGTCATCATCTGCCGCGGCCGCGACGAGTCCGACCCGCCCGGCCAACTCCCCTGGCCACTCACCCCCGCCGACATCCAACGCCTCGAAACCGCCGGCCTGAAAATCCTCCAATTCGAAGATTTCGACGACCCCTACGATCCCGGGAAGCGCCGCTTCCGCGTCCACCTCCGGCGATAGAATAACAGGCGGCATGAAAACTCTCCTGTTCCTCTGCGCCGCCGCGACGCTCGCCGCCCAATCCTCCATCCCCGCCGCCGTCGAGCGCATGGAGCGGTACAAGATCATCCCCAACATCACCTATCAGACCTCCAGCGGCTACGACAACAAGCTCGACGTCTACCAGTTCCAAACGCCCACCCCCAACGCCACGCTCATCTACATCCACGGCGGCGGCTGGGCCGGCGGCCCGTCCAAGGAGCAGTACCAACACTGGTTCCTCCCCTTCCTCCACATGGGCTGGAATGTCGTCAACGTCGAGTACCGCAGCTCGGCCATCGCTCTCGCGCCAGCCGCTGTTGAAGACTGTCTCTGCGCCCTCCGCTGGGTCATCAAAAACGCCAAGCAGTACAACATCGACACCACCCGCCTGGTGACCATGGGCCACTCCGCCGGCGGCCATCTGGCCCTCACCACCGGCATGACACCCGCCTCCGCCGAACTCGATCGCCAGTGCCCCGGCACCGAAGAGCTAAAGGTCGCCGCCATCGTCAACTGGTTCGGCATCACCGACGTCGCCGACATCATCGACGGCCCCAACACCAAAACCTACGCCGTCAAATGGCTTGGGTCAATGCCCAACCGCCGCGAGGTCGCCAAGCGCGTCTCCGCCCTTACCTATGTGCGCCCCGGCCAGCCGCCCGTCATCACCATCCACGGCGATGCCGACCCCACCGTCCCCTACGCCCACGCCACCCAGCTCCACGACGCCCTCAACAAAGCCAAAGTCAGCAATGAACTGGTCACCATCAAGGGCGGCAAACACGGCGGCTTCGGCGTCCAGGCTCAACAAGGCGCCTACACGTCCATCCTCGATTTCCTCAGTAAGTTAAACCTCCGCGCCACGGAGTAACTTCACCGTTTCGCCATCACCGCCGCGCACGCCCCCTTCACCACCGGAGCCAGCGTGCGATGGGATTGCGCAAACACCAAATCGGCGTCCTTGTTAAACACCGCCACTTTGTTCCCCCGCACGAACGGCGTCACCGGGCTCGGCGCCTCCCGGTCCAGCCGGACAATGTAGTCCGCCTTCTCCCGGTCCGAAGTTACCGCCACCGAAGGGCAGTGCTTCTGAAACGCCTTCATCACTTCAATGTTCTCCGAGCTGGTCGGCCCGCTGAACGACATCGAGTGGCCCGAAACCATCATCGCGCCACTTTCAGTCACGAAGATACGAACCTTGGGTTCAGCCGAGGCCAGTCCAGCCAAGGCGCAGACTAAGAAAACGAGTCGCATAGCGGGGCGAATCTCCTTTGCCGCTTTCGACGCGCCCCCGCCTCTCCCGGTTACACATCTATCGCCACCACCTCATGCAAATCAACAACAGGGACGGTCATCCGTGTCCCCCCTCTTTCGGCCCTCCACTCCGCCGCCACGCCCGCCGTCAATAGCCGCACCGCCCGCGCCTTCACGCCCGGCACAAACACCGAAAACGGCCCCACCGGAAACGTCTCCCGGTACGGCCCCTTCATCATCATCGGGTTCGTCAAATTCACCAGATGCACCGTGGCCGAAGCCGCCTGCCGCCACACCGTAACATCCAACAAACCATTCCCCATCACTTCCACTACCGGCGCCTCGTTCGTTGCCCACTCCACCGCGTTCCGCAGTAACCTCCCATGATCGGGCGACAACACTTCCCCAAACGTCCTGTCCAAATCAAACGGGAAATACACCACACGCCCGCCACTAACTTCCCGCGTGTAACATTCCGGCTGGTCGGTCTGCTGCTGCCGCGGATAGACTTCCTCCATCGGTAAGTCCGGATAACTCGGCACCAGCGTCAGCGCCGGAGCCGTGGAAACCAACGCCCGCGTCGCCACCCGCCGCGTCCCGTGAATCACCCGCGGCGCATCCTCCAACCCCTTCAATAACGGATGCGGATGCCGCAACGTCAGATACGCATTCTGCATCTTCGTCTCCACCCGCCCCGTAAACGCACAGCCAAACAACGCACCCAACGCCAAATCCGTCCGCCGGTCGCCCCACTCGTTATATAACGACGTCTCCCCGGTGGCCACAATCGAGCCACCTCGCCCCACAAACGCCCGCAACTCCGCGCACTGCGCATCAGACAAACAAGCAATATTCGGCAGAATCAGCGTCTTGAACGGAGCCAGCGACGCCGCATCCAATCGCCGGTCGTGCACCATCTCAAACGGCACCCGCGCCTCAATTAGCGCCTGATAGAACCCCAGTATCGGGTCCTCCACCTTCGCCCGCGCCTGCTCCCCGCCATAGAAATGCGCCGTCTGCTGCGAATACACAATCGCCACCCGCGCCACCGGTGCCGTGTTCCGCAGATACTTCTCATTCTTCCAATGCCACTGGTACACCTCGGCCACCGCCGGCATCCAGCGTTTATCAATCACCTTCGCGTTGAACTTAGTGAACCACGGCCGCAACCCGTTGGCGATCGCCTCGGCGAACCATAACTTGATCTCCTCGTTCGATTGCACCGAATCCTTCCACCGGTACGGCTCCTCCACGCCCACGCTGACAATCCCGCCAATCGGCTTCGCCCCCAACGTCGACCGGTACTCCTTCCCCGTCATCCCATTCGCCCACGGCGCCATCAGCCCCCGCCGCGCCTGCCGGTCGGCAAACAGCGTCGCCGCCCGCTTCCCAATCCCGTTCATGTCCAACTCGCTCAGCGCCCCGCCCCCGGAATTCGCAATGAACGACGCCTTCGGCCGGATCGCCCGTACCTCTTTATCCAGCGCATCCCACACCGCGAACAACCGCTCCTGGTGCCACGTCAAATAGCGCCGCTGCGCCGGGTCCGCCGGATTGTTCGTCTTCGGAATCGCAAACCCCGTAGCCTTCTGAAAGTTCGCCTGGCAGTGCTGACAAAAACACTTCCCGCTCCCGTGCCAGCGATTCGAAAACACACTGTCTACGTCATATACCTGAACAATCTCCTTAGTAACATCCCTCATAAACTCGAACGAGTACGGCCCCAGGCAACAGGTCACCCAGTAGTCCTGCATCGCCCAGTGCCGCCGCGGCTTGCCTTCGGCATCCACCGCCGCCCAGTCCGGATGGGCTCGATAGGCGTCATCGTGCATCGCGTGCGGATCGGTCCGCGCCAGAATATTCATCCCCAGCTTCCGGCACCCAGCCACGAAATCACCAAACGGATCGGTGTTCCCCATGAACCTACTGCGGTAGTGATACGGCACCTTCGTGGGGTAGAAAGCGATGCATCCGCCCGCGCTCAAACACGCCGCATCCGCATGAATCCGTTGGAAATACTCCAGCCAGAAGTCCAGCGAATAACTCCCCGGATCGTCCTCCACGAACGCCACCTGCGCCCAGCGCATCGGGCGGTCGTACCACCCGGCGGATTGGGCGGGCAGCGCCGCGGCCAGCGGCAGTTGAAGGAGCGTTCGACGGGTCAACATAGTGCCCCCATCCTATGCAATTCCCCGC
>CANIFK010000609.1 GCA_947466555.1 Acidobacteriota bacterium
CGGTCACCACCAACGTCAGTCCCGCCGGGGCGGGGACGGTTTCGCCCGGTACTGGCGGCTACGCCGGGCCGACTATGTTCACTGCGAATCCTGCATCGGCTTGTTGGAAGTTCGACCAGTGGTCCGGTGACGCCACCGGGACTTCGAATCCGTTCCTGCTTGATGTGACGGGAGCGAAGTCCATCACGGCCAACTTCCTGTCCAATACGGCGGAGGACGTGACCGCGCAGATGGCGATTACGGTTGGCGGGGCGCGGTTGAACCGGGTGACCGGGGTGACTACGCAGCAGATCTCGATTACCAACAACAGCGGCCGGACGCTCGAGTACGTGGAACTGGTCTTCGCCGGGTTGACTGGGTCGAGTGTCTTCGCGGTGAGCGGTCCCACCGGGATCACCAACTGTGTCGCTCCGGCGGGTAGCTACTACAAGCAGTTGGGGATCAGCATGCCGCCGGGATCCTCGGTAGTCGGGACGTATTCGTTCACTCAGACCGGACCGGGTGCGTTGTCCTACGTTCCGAAGGTGTTCGTTCTCGGTCCGCTTGGTCCCTCGGGATTGAAGATCTAGAACCGTTAGATTGTCAGAGCCGACAGCGCCGGTGGGGCCCATTGGGGTTCTACCGGCGCATTTTTCATTCAGTCGTTTAATTTAGAGCAGCAGGGATGGGGACAGGTCGCGGCTCAACCCCGCAATGTTTCAAACAGTCGTTCGTATTGCGTGGTGATCGCGTCCCAGCTGTAGCGGTCCTGCACGCGGGCCATGGCGGCGTTTTGCAGGCGGGCGCGCTCATCGGCCGGCAGATCGATGGCTTGGCGAAGGACGGCAGGTAGAGTCTCCGCCGTGAAGGCCAGACCGCAATCGCCGGCAACCTCCCTGTTTTCAATGGTATCCAGATATAGAACCAGCGCGCCGCGGCCCATCGCTTCAATCAGCGCCGGATGGGTGCCACCGACCTCGGTGGCGTGGATATAGGCGAAACAATGGGAGCCAAGCTCCTTGTACCCCTGGCCGAAGACGTACCCGGGCATGGCGATGCGCGTATCTTTCGTATGACGAACGCGGGCGATGTACTCGGGCGCATAGGGAGCGTCCCCGATCAGAGCCAGGCGGAGGGAGGTTTCCACCTGCTCAAAAGATTGGCGGACAAGGAGAGCGTTGTTTTCCGGTTCCCAACGGGAGACATAGAGGAAGTAGCGGAGCGGCTCCAGGCCGAGTTCGTCCAGAACCACCTTGGTCGTGAGCTTCCCTTGTTCGGCGCCGTAGGAGATGAAGGTGGTTTCGCAGTTGTAGCGTTCTTTGTAGTAGGCCTTGATGGCGACGGCGTCGGAGACGGCGTGGGTCGGGCAGAACGTGGAGAGCCGCTCGGAGAGCAGATACCAGGCCTTGGCCAGCTTGTTCCACTTCTTACGGTTTCGCTCCAGACCATCGACGTTCAGGGCGACGGGGGTGCCGAACAACCGGGGCAGCCAGCAGAAGATGGCGTTGGCGGCGTTGCAACACAGGATCATTTCGTAACCCTGGGTGACGGCGTGCAGTGTGGAAATTGCCGTGTGCGCCAGCGTGTCGGCGTACTTGTGGCGGATGGTGGGCAGGTAGACGAGCCGGACACCTAGATAGCTAGGGGTGGGGTGGCGTTCGCGGCAGTAGATGGTGACGTCGTGACCGCGCTCGGCCAGCCGCTTGCCCAACTCTTCCGCGAAAGTCTCAAAACCGCCGTAGCGGGCCGGGATTCCGCGCGTGCCCAAAATGGCAATGCGCATGGAAACTTAGCCGCGGGCGGCCTTCAGCCTTGCCAGCACACGGGGCGACGGTTTGGGCGCGGGCCGGCTGACCGGTTGCGCATGGAACCACGAGGCCATGTACTCGTCGGTGACTTTGCGGCGGCGCATGATCTCCGCGCGCTTCTCGCGAACGCTGCTCCAGGAGAGAGCCACCTTCCAGAATGCCTTCAGCGAGCTGTGCTCCCGAACGATGCAGGCGCCGATGACGACAAGATCCCGCGAGGTGATGGAGAACCAGTTCCGGCGGTACAAGTCCCAGGTCATGTTCTTGATGCGCATCAGGAAGCGGTTCTTCACCGAGTGCATGTTGATTTCCGGCGGCAGAGCGCGACGATTGCCGGGTAGTACATTGCGAACATGATAGGCGCGGGCGTACGGGGTGTAGAGGCAACGCCAGCCGAGAAGCTGATGCCGCCAGGCCACGTCGGCGTCTTCGCGGTAAACGAAAAAGTCGTTGTCGAAGAACTCGCCGTTCAAGGCGACGTCGTCGATCATCTCGCGGCGGTAGAGCGCGGCGGCCGCGGTGGCGCCAAAGACGTATTCGAAATTCGAGTATTCCCCGCCGTCCGGCTGCTGACTGCCACGGTCGAGGTGGCGCAACATGGGGGTGAAGTACATGCCGGTAGAGTCGATTACGGCTTTATCGGGCAGCTCGAAGGTGGACTTGATGGTCAGCAGCTTACCGCACACCGCGCCGATGCGGGGGTGGAGCTGGCCGGCTTCCACGAGTTGCTGGATGAAACCCGGCATCAGGAGGACGTCGGGATTGAGAGTCAGCACCCATTCGCCGCGGGACATGGCGATGGCCTGGTTTTGCGCGGCGGCAAACCCACAGTTTTCGTCGTTGTAAACGATGCGGCAGCGTCCGTCGAACTGCTCCAGGATGTCAACGGTGCCATCTGTCGAAGCATTGTCGATTACGATCAGTTCAAGATCCGGATACTTTTGCGCCAGCACCGATTCCAGGCACTTCTTAATGAAGCGCCCGCTGTTGTAGGTCACCAGAGTGACGGAGACAAAATCGAGTTGGGACATGAATGAGTTGTAAGATCGAACACGGCCAGAAATTTCCCGTTACGGTTGTTCTGGTTTGTCGTGCTTCCCACCCGGCTTGCCCTCCGTCGAACCGCCGGTCTGGAAGCATCTCCATGCCAATCTCCAGATGTATTTAATGGATTGAAATTTTGATCGAACTGATTCCCCAGCCCTGCTAATCATGATCCGGGGAACAATGGCCAGCGCTACAGTAGCCGCTAGAATTCGCCTCGATAAGGGACGAAAATGCTTCGCAGCGTACCTAAGCAGACTACCATACCAGACCCTTTGACGGCATCCAAGCTCAATCTTTTGAACAGAATGCCCACCAAAATGTACTACGTGTACTGAAGGACAAAACCAGATTGTTCCGCCTGCCGCAGACAGGCGCTGGCAAAAATCGACATCTTCAAACCAGACCGGATAGAACCCTTCGTCGAACCCACCCAGACGCTCCCAATCAACACGGCGGAACAGGAAACATGCTCCCGCCGGCTGTTCGACCACCTGTGCTTGCAGCGGATCGACGTCCAGACAGCGGTACCACCGGTTGACCGGATTGCCCGGCCAGATTCGGTTTATCCCGAGCACTTCAAATGCCAATGCTGCCATCGTTGGTAAACGACGGAAACTAAAGCCTTTCTGTGGCGAGCCGTCTGGATTGGTCAGCAGAGCGGTGGCGGCATTGTGTCGATTTTCACCTAGTGCGTCGACTAATGGCCCTATGGAATTCCGGAGTTCGATGTCCGGATTGAGTAAAAGATAGAGTTCGGCCGGATGCTCGCGTACGGCCTGGTTCACCGCTCCGGCGAAACCGAGGTTCGTCGTATTGGCGATGATGCGGACGTTGGGGTCGGCCGGGATGGCGGCTCGGGTGCCATCGGTGGAAGCGTTATCGACCACCACAACTGGCAGGTGCTGGCGAAGGCAGGATTCGACCGCCGGGCCGATGAACTCCGCCGAGTTGTAGGTGACGAAGAGGGCGGTGGGCGGTGTCATGCGGTTAGCTGGGAGTACCAGCGCCAGAGGCGGTCAGGGGTGGAGTCGGCCTGGAGTTGGCGGAGTTGATTCTCGGAGGCGGAGAAGATTTCAGCTAAGCGGTTGCGATTAATGGATTTAGGTTCGATGGATTCGTTGGGGACGTCGGGCCATTGGCCATGGTTCAGGCAGTGGGCGCGGAGGAGAGTGCGGGCGACCCGGTATTCCCGCTGGTATTCGGGCAGTAGATATTGGCGCGCGAGGCGGCGGTGGTTCCGGAGGAGTTGGCGGGTGGAGTAGGCGCTCCA
>CANIFK010000610.1 GCA_947466555.1 Acidobacteriota bacterium
GGGCCCGTTAAAGGCCTGCTTTTTTATTCTAAAACCGTGTCACACAGTTTCCTGGCGCAGAAGTAGCCAATAACTCGAACCGTTCCACGGTTTGCCACTTTCGTCTCCCCACGCAGGCGCCATACTGGCCCGCAAACCACAGCGAACAACGAGAGCGCCCGCCCTCACCAACAAAAAAGCGGGCCCGTCTAAGGCCCGCTTTCTTACTCTCTTCCCGGAATCTCCGTCGCCATCTGCTCCAGTAACTTCCGTTCTTCTTCCGAATAGTTACTGGTAAACCGCCGGTTGTTGAGGATCGCCTTCCGCTCCTCCGGATCCGCTTTCCGCAGCCTCCGGATCGCCGCCTGCGCCTCCGGCCGCTTCTCCGGCGGAAATGTCTCACTGAACCGCCGGAACAACTGCCGCACTTCCTGCTGCTTCTCCGGCGTCATCTCGGCGAACTGCGCGTACGAACCCGCCAGCCGCCTCCGCTGGTCCGGCGGCGTTTGGCTCCAGCGTTCCAACCGGCGCTCCATCATCTCGCGCCGCTCCGGCGGCAGCTTGCTCAGCGCTTCCTGCCGGTCAGATGGGCTCAACTGGCTGAACCGCTCCAGCACGTCCGGCGGCGGGCCGGGAGGCCCCTTCTTCTTCATGAACCCCGGCCCTTTGCGCTTCAACGCCGGCTGCGGATCCGCCGATACGCTAAAACTCAAAAACACCGCAATCGCAATCACAGAAAGCAGGCGCATCACAGCACGTCTTTCTGCGCGGAATCGGCCACAACGGGCGCGTCCAACTGCCGCAGCATCTCAATATCTTCCAACGCCCGCTCGGCCTGCTCCACTTCCCGAACATCAATCACAATGGCCGACGGAGCCACCGGAGCCGGCACATCGTTCCGAACCAGGAACACCAGCGCCAACGCGGCCGACGCCGCGGCAATCGACAGCACCGGCTTCCACGCCGGCTGCCCCTGCAAATACTCCCGCACCGGAGCCCAATACCGCTCCCACACCGGAACCGTCTCCTGCTCGGCGATCTTCGCGTACAGCTTCCGGTCAAAATCCGCCGATATCGGCTCGGCGTCGTACAAGTCCATCGCCGCCCAGATCTCCGCCTGCGATTCCGCCATCTCGCGGCAATCGGCGCACTGCGCCATATGCAGCTCCAACATCTCTTTGCGTTCCGGGTCCAGCGAGCGGGCGCAGTAATCCAACAGCACGTCCGCGTTGTCGGTCTGCAGTGGGCAGGTCATCTTCGTGTTGTTCATGATCTGTCTCCCCCTCTCATGCCATATGCGCCAAACGGGCGCGCAAAGATTCATACGCACGAAACAGCAGCGACTTCACTGCCGATTCCGAACACTCAAGTACGGCTGCGATCTGAGAATACTCCATCTCTTCGTACTTATGCATCAGCACAGCAGCCTTCTGTTTCTCCGGCAAGCCTTGAATCGCCCGCCGTATCTCTTCGAATTTCGATTCCCGCACCATCGCCTGCTCCGCCGATACGCCCCGGTCGGATACCTGCCGAACCATCCCGTCCTGCGTCTCGTGGTCCAGGCTCTCCTGTCCCCGCTCGTGCCGCCGGTCCCGGATCCAGTTCAGCGCCAAATGGCTCGCTATCCGGAACAGCCACGTCGTGAACTTCGCCGTCGGCTCGTAGTTAGCCCGGCTCCGGTACACCCGCAGGAATACCTCCTGGGCCAGCTCTTCGGCAACGGACTGATTCTGCACCATGCGATAGAGAAAGTGAATAACCGGCGAACGGTGCCGCTCCAGCAGAAGCGTGAAGCTCTCCGTATCGCCCTCGCGTACACGGAGCATCAACTCCGCATCGCGCTCTAAAGTGGCAACGGCCATCATGTCTTTCAAAACCCCGTCATCTGGCAAAGGTTGCGGAGACATGTTAACTTAGCTCACTTATACTACGCTTCGGCTCCGGCAGGTCTTTCCATTAACTCCCGCAGCGCATCGTGCGGACTCTTCCCCTGCGTAAATATCGAATACAACGTCTCCGCAATCGGCATAGATACCCCCTGCCGCCGCGCCAGTTCCACCGCCGAATAGGTGTTCTCCACCCCCTCGGCAATCATCCGCATCCCGCCCGTTATCTCCTCTAGATTCTTGCCTTTAGATAGCTCCACCCCCACCTTCCGGTTCCGGCTCAGCTCCCCCGTACACGTCAATATCAAATCGCCCAACCCCGCCAGCCCCGCCAGCGTCGCCGGCCGCCCGCCCATCGAAACCGCCAGCCGCGTAATCTCCGCCAACCCCCGCGTAATCAATGCCGCCATCGCGTTCGACCCCAACCCCAACCCATGACAAATCCCCGCCGCGATCGCAATCACGTTCTTCAGCGCCGCCCCAATCTCCGCCCCCACCGGGTCGGAACTCATATACAAACGGAACGTCGGCCCCGTAAACGCCTTCTGGACTTCTTCACACAGCGCCTGTTCCAACGCCGCCACCACCACCAGCGTCGGCTCCCCCCGCGCCACCTCCCGCGCAAACGACGGCCCGCTCAACACCGCAATCCGGCTATGCCCGGTCACCTCGGCGATGATCTCCGACATCCGCTTCTGCGTCCCCCGCTCAATCCCTTTGGTCGCGCTCACAATCGGCACATGCGCCGGAATATACGCCTTCGCGTCCACATACACCTGCCGCAATACCGTGCTCGGCATCACCCCCAGCACCATACTGCAGTCCCGCAAACTCTCCGCCAACGACGACGTCACATCGATATTCGGCGGCAACCGGAACCCCGGCAAAAAGACTTTGTTCTCCCGCTCCGCCGCCATCTCTGCCGCCAGATCGGCCTCATAATTCCACAGGCTCACCCGGTCGTACCGCGGTGCCAGCACCATCGCCAGCGCCGTACCCCAGCTCCCTCCGCCCAATACTGTCAATCGCGACATCGCCATTTACGCCGTCTTCTTCTTTCCAAACGTGAACACGTTCTCCGTCCCCGCCCGCAGCCGGTCAATATTCCCCTTATGCCGCCAAATGATAAACAGCCCCCCCGCCGCCGCCACCGCCACCACCGGCGTCTCCGGATGGTCAATCATCCACACCGCCAGCGGAAACAGCCCCGCTCCCACAATCGAACCCAGCGAAATAAACCGCGTCGCAGCCACCACCATCACAAACACGATCGTGATCGCCAGCAAAGGCAACGGCGCCAGATACAGGAACGCGCCCACAAAACTGGCGACAGCCTTCCCCCCCTGGAACTTCAGCACCGCCGGAAACGCGTGGCCCAGAATGACGACAATCCCCGCCAGCGACGTCCACAACGCCTCACTGCTCCCGAATCGCGCCATCAACCACACCGCCACCCACCCCTTGGCAATGTCCAACAGCAACGTGGCAATCCCCAACATCCGCCCCGACGACCGCAGCACGTTCGTCGCGCCAATATTGCCCGACCCCTTCGCCCGCACGTCCTCCCCCGTCCGCCACCGCACCAGCAGATAACCAAACGGAATCCCGCCAATGAAATAGGCGGCCAACAGCAGCAAAATCGTCATAGGAGCGGGAACTCCTCCAGTTTCTTGTATTCGGAACCGTCAGGCCCCGCAATGCTTTCATACAGCCCAAACGTCCGCGCCTCATACCGGCCAAACACCGTGTCCGGCAACTGCGAAATCGTCCGCCGTACCTCCACCAAACCTTCCAACGACCGGATCCGCGCCAGCGTCAAATGTGGATTGTACTTCTTCGTCTCCGCCGAAATCCCCACCCCAGCGCAAGCCACATCCGTATCCCGATGCAAATTCGGCAACGCATCCCCGGCATAAATCCCCGCAAACAACACCCGCGGGCTATGCGGATTCGGATGCCATCCCAACCCGTTCACCTGGATCCCAATCGCCCCCGGTCGCGCCACCGCGCCCAACGCCGTGCGCAACTCCCCCAGCCGCTCCACTGGCCAATCCCCAATGAACTTGGTGGTAACGTGCAGGTTCTCCGGCGGGCTCCATTGGAACCGCGCCCCGGGCCGCAGCTTCCCCAGCAGCTCCACCAGGGCCGCCCGGACGTCGTCGGAGATATCGAGAGCTGTAAAAAGTCGCATCGGCCGTGCTAACTTCTCTAGTCTACCCATTGCCGCCGCCCCACCCC
>CANIFK010000611.1 GCA_947466555.1 Acidobacteriota bacterium
GTCGAAGAAATAGAACTCCAGCGTGTTCCCGAATACAGGATCCCGCCAATCGCTGGTCGTGTTCAGGCTCCGGCTGCCCAGCCACGTCGCCACGTCCCAAGATGAAAACTGTGCCGCCGCCAACACCCAGGCCACCGGCAGGAGCGCCAGCGACGAAACGCGGGCGTACCATGCATACCGCGTCACGCTGGACCCGGCCGCCTTCAACGCCCGAGCGTGCACAATCCACAGCACCAAGTACCCGAACGCCGTCGCGTAAATGATTGGCGCGGTGTGGACATACATCTGCTTCCACCACGTCTCCAACTGGCCCACTTCGTTCCACCACTGGTAGTCCAGGATTGCGGTCGCTACCGTCCTGGCCATAATCAGCAGCAGGAACAGCCCCAGGACAATCCCTCCGCACCCGAAGCGCTGACGGCTCACGCCACCTCCGCCCTGTCCATCCACTTCAATATCGATCACTGGTCCCGGCATGTGTCACCCTCTTCGTGGCGGCCACATACTCCGCGAGGGGAGTAGCGGCTCCCTTTCATAGTAGCCGCTCCCCCACTTGGGGCTACTCCCTGGCGTGTTGTGGCGTGCGCGTCCCCTGATAACGAACCGACAGGTGCGGCGTCTCCAGCCGCTTCCCTCCCTGCTTCCGAGACTGTAGGCAACTCTCCAGCGCCCCGCTCACAATCAGCGTCCGCTCCACCGGATACGGCGCCTTGCCGGTTACGAACATCTCCTCAATCTTGCTCACCAGGCACGCCGAATAGGTCACATTTGGCACCGGCGAGAGGAAAAACTGCGTCGAAGCAATCCCTTTTCCCTTAATCTTCGCCGCGAAATTGTAGTCGCGCACCGCGCCATTCAGCATCAACAGCGTCGTCCGCAACCCGTCATTTCGCTCTATGAAATACGCCGATGGCTTCTCCACTAGCTTCTTCAATTCGCCCGACCCCCACAGGTCCTGCGTCCGCGCATCCTTCAGCGTCAATCCCAACGGCGTATCGCTCCGCGAAAGCGCCGATACCAGCAACTCCCGCGACCACCGCTTGTCTTCCCACACCGCGTTACCGTCCACCAATTGGACGCTCTTCACACCCGTCTCGCCACCCTTCCGCCGCTCCACCATGCACTGCATCGCCTCCAGCGCGTGGTAGTCCATCGGATCACTGCCGCCCACGCCAACCATCAGCGCCTCTTCGATCTCGCACCCCAGCGGCAACTCCAGATCCGGCAGACGCCAAGTCACCGGCAGGCTCGACCCGGCCAGCATCGGAAACCCCATCTTCTTCGACTGGTCCACCATCCACTTGGCCTTCTCGAAACTGTAGGAGAGGTGCTTGTCGTTGTAGACCGGCACACTCCGCCCGTCCTTCTCGAACACCTCCACACACTGCTTGAAGAACTCGTACCGCGGATACAGCACCTGGCCCAAATCGTTTTTTTGATAGTCGCCATGCTCGCCGATGATCAGTACCGCGTCCACGGCCAGTTTGTCGCCGCCGCATCGCAGGGTCTCGGCAATGGTCGGGTAGACCTTGAAGCCAAACTCATTGGCCCGCTCCTGGCTTTGATCGCCCTCCGGCTTCTGGTCCACATACAAAGACACCACTTGCATGTCGCCCTTGTGCCATTTGCCGTGCAGCGGATAGCCAATCAGAAACCGGTCGCCCATGTGCTGGGCGTGGGACAGATACCGGTAGATGGTCGTGATGATCGCAACTCGTTTCGGCATTAGCCTCTCCAGAACGTGGAATCGGTCGGCGCGGCGTACACCACTTTGGATAAATGCGGCGTCTCCAGCCGCTTTTCGCCTTGGAACAAGCTGTCCACGCCCGCCGCCGTCAGGCCTGTCGTCAGCAGTGTTCGCTCCAGCGGGTACGGCGATTTCTTGTTCAAAAACAGCTTCTCAATGTTGGTTGTCAGCGGAGAAAAGAAATTGGCCAGCGTCGTCCGGCCCGGTGGCATCGGCAGGTACATCTGCGTCGAAAACGGATCTTTCCGCCCGTCAATCGTGCAGGCGAAATTGAAATCCTCCACCAGTCCACTGAACAGCAGCATCGACGATTTCAATCCGTCGTTGTGTTCGTACACATAGGCCACTGGTTGGCGCACCATGCGCTGCATCGATTCGAGCGTCGGGAAATCGTTGTTGAACCCCGGCCGCGATGGCTTCAGCGTATGGCTCCGGCACAGCGCGGCGTCCATCAACTCGCGCGACCATACCCCGTCCTTCATCGCCTGCCAGAACTTCTCGCCGCGGTATGCCTGCACCCATTTCACGCCGCTCTCTCCGCCCTTCCGCCGCTCCACCATGCACTGCAGCGTCTCCAACGCGTGAAAGTCGTAGCTGTCCACGCCGCCATACCCCACGCAAACGGCCTCGCGAACCTTCGCATTCACGGGCATTTCCACGCTCGGCGTCCGCCAAGTTACCGGCAGGCTCGACCCGGCCATCAGCGGAAACTTCATCTCCCGGCTCGTGTCGTACATCTCCTTGGCCCAGTCCCAGTTCCACGACAGATGCTTGTCGTTGAACACCGGTACCGCGCGCCCGGAGTCCTTGAAAACCTTCGTGATTTCCTTGAAAAATTCGTACCGCGGATACTTCGTTTGCCGCTTTTCCGTACGTTCGTACTTGCCGTGTTCGCCGATCAGCAGCACGCCGTCCACCGCCAGTTTGCCCGTTCCCAACGTCAGCGCATCGGCGATTGACGGGTAGATCTTCATCGACGGGAACTCCTTTTCCCGCGACCGGCTGATATCGTCAGCGCCCACCTGGTCCACCCACAACGAGACCAGATCAAACGGGGGCTTGTGATGCGTTCCGCCCCATCCGTAGCCAATCAGGAACCGGTCCACGATGTGCTGCGAATGCGAAAACTTGAAATAAATGGTGCAAATCGCCGCGATCTTCGGCCGCCCGGTTGCCGCCGTTGCCGAAGCCACAAATGGCACGCCCGCCAGTACGTCTCTTCTGGTCATCATTTTTCAGTCGCCGCTCCCGTAACGGTTAGGCTATCATGCAATCTTTGGCCTAATTCAGGCTTAGGAATCGAATCGTCACCTATATGCAACCCATTGATCCCAGTCCCATTCTTCAGTCGGCTTTTGCCTTTTGGTCTTCCAAGGTCCTCCTCACAGCCGTCGGTTTTGAACTGTTCACCACGCTCGGCGCCCGCCAGTTGACCGGCGCTGAACTGGGTGCCGAAATCGGCATCCATCCGCGCGGCATCGCCGACTTCTTCGACTCTCTGGTCGCCATGAAGTTTCTCGACCGCATCGGCGACGGCCCGGATGCCAAATACGCCAATACCCCTGCCGGCGCTCTCTACCTCGACAGCGCCAGCCCCCGGTACATCGGCGGCATCCTCATCATGCTGAACGAGCGTCTCTTCAAGTTCTGGCACGATCTCCCCGAAGCTCTCCGCACCGGCAAACCGCAGAACGAAGCTAAGCACGGCATGAAGGGAATGTTTGAAGAGCTCTACGAAGAACTCCCGCGCCTGGAACAGTTCATGGGCGCCATGACCGGCCTTTCGCGCATCAACTTCGAAGCTTTCGCGGAGAAGTTCGACTTCTCGAATTTCAAGACCCTCTGTGACATCGGCGGCGCCAGTGGCCTGCTCAGCATCGAAGTGGCTCGCCGCCAGTCGCACATCACGTGCACCTCGTTCGACCTGCCTCCCGTTGCTCCCATCGCCCAGAAACACATTGCCGCCGCGGGCCTTTCGGACCGAATCCAAACCGCCCAGGGCGACTTCTTTCAGGACCCGCTTCCCAAAGCTGACATGATCACCATGGGCATGATTCTCCACGATTGGAACCTGGAGAAAAAGATGCACCTCATTCGTGCTGCCTATGAGGCGCTACCACCGGGCGGCGCGCTCGTCGCCATCGAAGCCATCATCGACGACGCTCGCCGCGAAAACCTCTTCGGCCTGTTGATGTCTCTCAACATGCTGATCGAATTCGGCGACGCCTTCGATTACTCCGCCGCCGATTTCCGCGGCTGGTGTACCGAGGTTGGCTTCCAACGCTTCGATGTTATTCATCTGGCCGGTCCCTCGTCGGCCGTCGTCGCCTACAAATAGCGACGTCGGCCGAC
>CANIFK010000612.1 GCA_947466555.1 Acidobacteriota bacterium
ATTCAACAACGCCGGCATCGCCCGGTCCGCCGCATTCGCAAACCGCGCCTCCGCCGTCTCCCCCGCCTCAAACTCCCGCCACAACGCCACATATTCCGCCCCCCGCCCCTCCGGCAGCAACCCAAAGATCCGCTCCACCGCCGCCAACTCCGCCGCCTTCCGGTCCTCCCACCCGCCCTCCACAAACACCATCGTGTCGCCCGTATCAATCTCGCCCACGTCGTGCACTAACAACAGTCGCACCACGTGGTTCATGTCCACGCCGCTCTCGGCATATGGCCCCAGTGCCGTCGCCAGCAGCGCAATCTGCCAGCTATGCTCGGCGGAGTTCTCATACCGGTCCATCCCCACCGGCTTCACCTTCCGCGTCACCGACTTCAGCTTGTCCAGTTCCAACACAAAATCAATAATCTGTTGCATACCCTATCCCCAAAAAACAAACCGGCCGCGCCCGCCAAAACGGACGCGGCCGGCGTGTATTCACAAACCTACGCGCAGCTGTCGACGACCTTGTCCAGCACTTCCACCAGACGATCGATGATCTTCACATCTTCATCCCAATCATCGTCCTCGCCCAGCCCGATCAGCTCTTCGATCGCCGCGGAAATCTGCTTCCCCAGCGCGCGCAAACGGGCCGTGTCCTTGCCCTTGCCTTCTTTCGACAGGGCATCTCCAAACGCCTTCGTGAACGGGGTCAAGGCCTTCGTATCTTTCGAAACCTTGGCGATCTCCCGCTTCCGCAACTTCCCGTCGTCGGAATGCTCGTCAATATAGTTCGCCAGCTTATGCCAGCGGTCGGCGAGATTGGCAATATCGTCGCACCCATCGGCCTTCGCCGCCGGCGCGGCGACAAGCAACATCAGTCCCAACACCAGCGCGGACAACAACTTCATACGGTGTCTTCTCTTTTCTATTCCCGGCCCAGCAGGACCCAGGAATAGTTTCATTTTACAATGCTATCCACCTCCGCTCCGCGCGTCCAAATCGACGACGCATCGTTGTTCCCATCCCCCCTCTGCGCCGCCCTCTCCAAATGTGCCGCCGCCGTCGAGTCTTCTCCCAACACCGCCAGCCCCACCGCGTCCACCGCCGTCGCGTTCGTCCCCGCCACAATCACATTCCGCCCCATCCCAATCGCATACTCCGCCGGGTGAAATCCAAACAGGTCCACCGCCCGCCCGCTCTCATCGTCCGCCGCCCCGCCCTCCGCGAACCCCAAATAATTGGTCATCGTCCGCCCCAACCCCGCAATCGAAATCACCTTGTCGCACTCCCGCAACGCCCGCGGAATCCGGTACACCCCCGTCGGGTTCCGTCGCGAAAACACCCGCCCCTCCACCGGCATCTCCAGCCGCTGCGCCGCCGTCAAATCCAGCGTTTCCACCCCTGCCAACCCAGCCATCCCCGCCACCATAAACCGCTTGCCCAAACCTCTCTCCCGCAAAATACGCAGCACCCCCGGCGCCAGCCGCGGATCGGCCCCCGGCGCCGCCAGAATAAGCACCCAGTCCTCCCTGCCAATGGCAGTCACCAGCCCTCCACGCCGCCCGCCGCCCAGCTCCACCGCCAGCCGCAGCATATCGTCCACCTGCGCCGCCGTTAGCGTCGCCGTCAACGCCGCCGGCTTCACCAGCCCGCGGATCTTCTTCCCGTCCATCTCCTCGCCGCCCGTGAACGTCGAAGGAATCAGTCCCACCCGTGGCGCCGTGTCCCGGCTCGCCGTCGCCGTCACCCACTCCCGCGGCTTCTGGCCGTAAACCGCCAGTGCTCCCATCAAAAAGAAGTTGCGTCTGCGCATGGAGACCTCTCTTCCTGGTTAAAAGTGTAGACCCAAAATTCGAAAAATGGGTGTATAAGTTGTGCATGGAGTCTCCCAGTCGCAGGCAACTGATCTGGGCCGCCGCCTCTGCCGCCGCCCTCCCGGGCTCGCTCTTCGGAGCCGCTCCCCAATCGCGCATCGGGCTCGTTCAGTCCAACTACCCCAAGCTCCAACGCCCCAGCCCGCCCAACGATCTCCTCGACTACGAACGCGTCCGCGACATGGTCTGGACCGCCATCCGCCTGGGCACTCCCCGCGCCGGCTCCCTCGAAGCCAAAATCCGCCCCGGCTCCTGGGTCGTCATCAAACCCAACATCGTCGGCCTCCGCGGCCGCGAGTTCTATCGCACCGGCGACATCACAGACCTCCGCGTCACCCGCGCCGTCATCGAATATGTCGCCCGCTTCTCCAAAGCCGGCCGCATCACCTTGGCCGAAGGCGGCAGCTACCGCCGCCAGTCCGATCCCGCCAAAGACAACGTCATCTTCCAGGACGGCATCCACCGCGACGCCATGAGCTTCGATTGGGGGCTCGAAGAGTTCCCCGGCTTCGGCGGCTCCATGGGCCAAATGCTCGCGGCCTTCCGCAAGGAGTTCCCCGGCCACGGCTTCGATTACGTCGACTTGAGCTACGATGCCGTCCGCGATGCCAGCGGGAATTTCCGCCGCATCGTCGTCCCCAAAGCCGCCAACGGCACCGGCGCCTTCGGTGCCCGCCCGGACTACTTCGTCACCAACACCATCCGCAACTGCGACTTCTTGATCACCGTCCCCGTCATGAAGGTGCACCTGCAAAGCGGCATCACCTGCTGCCTGAAAAACTACGTCGGCACCGCCCCCCGCGAAGCCTACGCCCTTCCCGGTACCTTCCATAACGCTCAGCTCCACTCCGGCCATTCGGTCGATAACCGCATCGATCCCTTCATCGTCGATCTCGCCGCCTTCCACCCGCCGGACTACGCCGTAGTCGATGGCCTCCGCGGCCTCCAGTACCAGGAGCACAACTGCGAAGCCAGTGACCAAATGGTCCAGTCGAACCTCGTCCTGGCCGGCGAAGACCCCGTCGCGGCAGACTCGCTAGTCGCCCATCTCCTAGGCTTCAACCCCTGGGACATCGACTTCCTCCACATGGCCGCCAAGCGCGAAATGGGCCTCCACGGCCTCGACAAAGTGGACGTCAACGGAGCCGACCCCGACCCTCTCCGCCGCCACTGGGCCAAGCCCAAAGCCTGGTTCGGCCGCGCCAACCGCATGTGGCGAGTCACGTCGAACCCCGCCTCCCCCCGCGAAACCTGGAAGCAAATCGAAAGCCCGACCGACACCCTCCACTTCGACGCCAAAGCCAGCCGCACCTTCGCCGCCGCCACGCAAATTGAATCGAAAGGCCACGCCAAGGGCTTCTTATGGATCGGCGCAACCGGCAAGTTCCAAGCCGAACTAAACGGCCAACTGGTCATGGCGGAAGAAGGCCGCACCCGCTACCGCAACGGCCAATTCCAACAAGCCGTCGCGCTGAAGCCCGGCAACAACGACCTGCTAATCAACCTCCAAGTGCTGGAAGAAAAGCCGCCGTCGCTAAGCGCCTACATGATCGGCCCACGCAACGACGGCGACACCCTCGACGGCATCCGCTGGCACACCTAACCAGACAATTCCTAGGTGACTGTCACCAAGGAATTGTCCGGTAGCTTTCCTACACAAAATCAATCTGGAAAATCCACCCCGCCGTCGGGCTATCCCGGTTCGGCCACCCCGGATGAATCCCCGCGTCGCAGCTGATCAACTTCCCATTCCAAAACGCCAGCCCATGCGGATCGCACGAGTTGGAAACAAAATCCACCGTCTCCAACACCCGCCCCGTCGACAGCTCATACCGCACCAACCCCGGCCGATAGTCTTTGTAATTCTTGCAGTCGTTCCCCACAATCTGCCACATGCTATCGCCATCGATCGCGATGTCGTGATACCGCACCCGGTCCGGCGCCTGGTAGAACGGAATGATCATCTCCGGCTGCCACGTCTTCGGGTCCACACGAATATTCCCGCGTAACCGCAAGGCCGCAATCCACAACTTCCCGTTGTCCCACTGCCCCCCGTGGCACCCGCCCCCGTTATCGGCCGGCCCCAGCGGAATCTGCCGGTGGCTGACAAGCTTCCCCTTCATATCCAACTGAAAAACGCCCTGCGGCGGCGCATTGGCAATCATCCAAACGTACCCGCCCCCCACCGCCATCCCGCTCGTATTCCGCGAAGGCGTGGTCACACTCTTAACCACCTTCCC
>CANIFK010000613.1 GCA_947466555.1 Acidobacteriota bacterium
CCGAGGGGGATGCCTTTTTCGGCGGCACGCTCCGCGAGATAGGTTTGGATGTTGGCGTCGAGGTAGATGGGCAGGCGCAGTTCGGCGTTGGGGCGGAAGAACTTTCCGCGTTCGGCTTTGCTGAAATCGTATTTGGGTTTCATCGGTTCGGGTCGGTGGTGGCTGTTAAAGGTCTTCCGGGCGAAGGCCGGTGTCTTTGCCGATCTTGGCGAGGGCGGCGGGACCGATCTCTTCGCTTTCGTGAAACGCGAAGGTGAAGTTTGGCCAGCCGGGACGTTCCAGTCTGCGGTGGGAACCGACTTGCTTTTTTAACGACCAGCCGAGGCGCAGTATAGCGGCGTATACTCGCCGGGCTTTCGTCGCTCGCCAGATGCTCACGCGGCGAAAAGGACGCGCAGCGACTCGGGGACTTCTTCGCCGCTTTCGATCATGTCTGCCAATACCTGCAAGGCTATTGACTTCACTTTCCGGACGGCTTCCTCTTCGACAGCGCCGTACGCCATCACGCCAGGAAGTTCGGGGACGGAGGCGAGGATTCTGCCATCCGCTTCCCGCTCCACTTCCACGCGAATTGGTTCTATGTTCACCATGGCAGTTTCAGTTTAGCGGATTCGCTGGTATACGATAGCCGGATCATGATCCGCGTGCGATTGTATTTGGTTTGCCTGATTGGGTTGACGGCGTTGGCGCAGACGGGGCCGGGGCCGTTTACGGCGGCGCAGGCTGCGGCCGGGGAGGCGCTTTATCAGGTCCACTGTGCCACCTGCCATCTGGGCAATATGGGCGGGCGGAATGAGGCTCCGCAGTTGGCTGGCGGGAACTTCATGAATGCCTGGCGGGGTCGGTCGACGCGGGATCTGGTTGTGAATATGCAGTCGACCATGCCTCCTTCGAATCGCGGTGGGTTGGGGGAGGATGGGTATTTGAATATTGCCGCGTTTGTGCTGGCGGCGAATGGGTCGGTGGCGGGGCCGGGGGCGATGACCTCCGCTACTCGGGTTTCGATTGGGGCTATCGCGAATGGCGTCACGCCGGTTGCATTGCGGGCGCGGTTGGAGGCGGCGGCGACGACGAATCAGGCCACTACGCCTCCGATGGTATCGGGGGTGAAGGGGTTGACGGTTACTGGGGAGGTGAAGAAGTTCACGCCCGTCACGGATGCGATGTTGCGGAATCCGGCGCCGGGGGATTGGTTGATGATTCGGCGGAATTATCAGGCTTGGAGCTATTCGCCGCTCGCTGATATCACCGCCGCCAATGTGAAGGGGTTGCAGTTGGCTTGGGTGTGGGCGATGAATGACGGCGGGGCGAGTCAGCCTACGCCGATTGTTCATGATGGGGTGATTTATCTCTCCAATACGAGTAATACGGTGCAGGCGCTGGATGGGCGGACGGGGGAGTTGATTTGGGAACACCGGATTGGGCCGGAAGCGACGCGGGCGTATGGGGCTACTCGGAGTCTGGCGATTTATGGGGACAAGATTTTTGTGCCGACTACCGACTCGAAGCTCTATGCGCTTTCGGCTCGGACGGGGAAGATTGTTTGGCAGGCGGATGTGGGGGCCGCTGGGAAAGGCTATACGAATTCGGCGGGGCCGCTGGTGGTGAATGGGAAGGTGATCCAGAGCTTGACCGGTTGTTCGCAGTACAAGCCGGAGGGGTGCTACATCAGCGCGTTTGATGCGGAGACGGGGAAGCTGGTTTGGAAGTTTTATACCGTTGCGCGTGAGGGGACGCCGGGTGGGGATACCTGGGGCGCGATGCCGAATTTGTTGAGAGCCGGTGGGGATACTTGGATTACCGGTAGTTATGATCCGGAGACGAATACCGCTTTCTGGGGGATTTCGCAGGCGAAGCCGTGGCTGCGGGTGAGCCGTGGTTCGAAGCCAGTGGATTTGGGGCTGTATACCAATTCGACGGTGGCGCTGGATGCGGACACGGGGAAGCTGAAGTGGCATTTTCAGCACGTTCCGGGGGAGACGCTGGACCTGGACGAGGTGTTTGAACGGGTGCTGGTGGATGACGGCGCGGACCGGTGGTTGTTTACGGCGGGGAAGGCGGGGGTGTTGTGGAAGCTGGACCGGAAGGCGGCGAAGTTTTTGGACTACAAGGAGATGGTTTTTCAGAATGTCTTTGCGCGGATTGACCCGAAGACGGGGGAGCCGACGTACCGGAGCGACATTTTGGAGCAGAAGATTGGGGAGTGGATTCAGGCTTGCCCCAGCACGGAGGGCGGGCACAACTGGCAGCCGATGAGTTATCACCCGGGGTCGGCGCGGCTGATTGTGCCGTTGAGCCAGAGCTGCATGGATATGGCGGGGCGGCAGGTGGAGTTTAAAGAGGGCTCGGGCGGGGGTGCGGCGGATCGGCGGTTTTATGACATGCCGGGGACGAAGGGGCAGATGGGGAAGTTGGCGGCTTATGATGTGCGGACGATGAAGGAGCTGTGGGCGGTGACGCAGCGGGCTCCTTTTTTGACGGGCGTTTTGTCGACGGCTGGGGATGTGGCTTTTGTTGGGGATTTGGACCGGTATTTCCGGGCGTATGACGTGAAGACGGGGGCGGTGCTGTGGAAGACGCGGTTGGGGACGTCTGTGCAGGGGCACCCGGTTTCGTTTGCGATTGATGGGGTGCAGTATGTGGCGGTGACGACGGGGTTGGGCGGGGGGAGTCCGCGGGATGTGCCGCGGGTGGTGGCGCCGGAGATTCATCATCCATTGAATGGGAATGCGATTTATGTGTTTCGGCTGCCGTAGGGGTTAGTGGGGGAGGCGGGGGCGCAGGTAGCCGTAGGTGAGGGTGCCGGCGATGGCGCTGAGGATGGCCGCGATCATCACCGTTAGGCCGTTGCCGACGAGGGCGAAGAGCGGGCCGGGACAGGCGCCGGTGAGGGCCCATCCGATGCCGAAGAGCGTGCCGCCGAGGGCGTAGCGGATGCCGCGGTCCATGCGTTTGGGCGGGATGACGATGGGGTCGCCCGAGAGGGTTTTGATTTGTTGGCGCTTGATGATTTCGACAGACAGCATGGCCGTGCCGAGGGCGCTGGCGATGATCAGGTACATGCGCGGGGAGTGGAAGCGGAACATCTCCTGGATACGGAACCAGGAGAGGACTTCGGCTTGCGTGAGGGTGATGCCGAAGGCGATGCCTAGGAGGAGGTAGAGCATCGTTAGAAAATCCAGGGAAAGAGGACGTGGGTGGCGAGGAGGCCGCCGGCGAAGAAGCCGCAGACGGCGACCAGAGAGGGCAGTTGGCGGTCGGCCAAGCCGGCGATGGCGTGGCCGGAGGTGCAGCCGCCGGCGTAGGCGGTGCCGAAGCCGACGAGGAAGCCGCCGACGATGATTGTTAGAAACCCTCTGGGCGTCGCGAGGGTTTGCCAGTTGAAGAGTTCGCGGGGGGCGAGGCCGGTGAGGTCGTGGATGTTCAGGGCCGCCAGGGCCTGGCGGGTGGGTTCGGCGAGTTGGATGGTTTGAGGGCCGTTGATCTGCGCGGCGATGGCACCGCCGATGGTGGCGCCGAGGATGAAGAGGAGGTTCCAACCGCCGAGTTGGCGCCAGTTGTAGCGGAAGTGTTCGGGGCCGCCGGGGAGGCAGGCGGCGCAGAGGTCGCGGAGGGTGCCGGAGACGCCGAAGAGGCGGTTGCCAACGAGGAGCAGGGCGGGGACGAAGAGGCCGAGGATGGGGCCGGCGACGTACCAGGGCCAGGGGGCGGAGAGGGGGCCAAGCATGGGAAGTTCACCAGTTTATAACGGCTATAATCTCGGCATGCGGATTTCTGTCTTGGCTGTTTGGGCTGCGCTGTTCCTGCCGGTGTTTGGGCAGTTTGATCTGGTGATTGCCGGGGGGCGGGTGATGGACCCGGAGACCGGGTTGGACGCGGTGCGGCATGTGGGGATTCGGGCCGGGCGGATTGCGGCGATTTCGGTTACGCCGCTGGCGGGGACGCGGGTGATTGATGCGCGGGGGCTGGTGGTGGCGCCGGGGTTTATTGATTTGCATTCGCACGGGACGACGAATGAGTCGAATATCTTTCAGGCTCATGATGGGGTGACGACGGCGCTGGAGTTGGAGGCCGGGGTGCC
>CANIFK010000614.1 GCA_947466555.1 Acidobacteriota bacterium
CTCACATGCTCGGAAAATGGAAACGCGCCACCCTCCATCAACCCGGCAAAAATCCTAAAGGTTTAGAGATTTATCCCACCGAAGACGGCACCGGAATTGATATACCTGAAATGGCTTGGTACGCGATACTGGAAGTGGAATAGCCCGTGACAATGAACCGCCGACAGCTCCTCGCCGCCGCCGCCGCGCCGCTCCTCGCCGCGCCAGCCCCCGCGCGTCCTGTCGCCGTCGCCAAGGCAGATTCCTACAACACCGATCTCACCGCCACCCTCCGCCAGATGTTCGATTCCCTCGGTGGCCTCGCCCCCAAAGTTCGCAACAAAACCGTAACAATCAAGCTCAATCTCACCGGTTCCCCGGCGCTGAAATTCCAAGGCCGCGCCCCCTCTCTCACCCATTACTCCCACCCCAAACTAGCCGCCGCCCTCGCCCACTTATTGAACGAAGCCGGCGCCACCCGCATCCGCTTCGTCGAAAGTTGCTGGGCCACCTCGGGCCCCCTCGAAGAATACCTCCTCGATTCCGGTTGGAACGTCCGGCAACTCCAGTCCATCGCCCCGAAAATCGAGTTCGAAAACACCAACGCCCTCGGCAAAGGCGCCCGCTATATCACCCACAAAGTCCCCAACGGCGGCCTCGTCTTCCCGGCCTACGAATTGAATCACTCCTACATGGATACCGACGTCTTTGTCAGCCTCGCCAAGCTCAAGGACCACGCCACCTGCGGCATCACCCTGTCCATGAAGAACATCTTCGGCATCACCCCGGCCTCCATTTATGGGGACGACGCCGGCGTCGACGGTCCCAACGAAGCCCCCACCAAGGGCCGCGTCAAAATCTGCCACTTGGGCGAGCGCCAGCCCGCCCGCATCGCCGCCTCGGAAAAGGATCTCCACTCCTCCCGCAGCCCCGAATACCGCATGCCCCGCATCACCGCGGAGTTGAACGCCGCCCGGCCCATTGATATCGCCATCATCGACGGCATCGAAACCGTCACCGGCGGCGAAGGCCCCTGGATCAAGGGGATCGCCCTCGCGAAACCCGGCGTGCTACTGGCCGGTTTCAACGCCGTCAATACCGACGCCGTCGGCGCCGCCGTCATGGGCTACGACCCCCGCGCCCCCAAAGGGGTGGCGCCATTTGATACATGTGACAACACGCTTCTGCTCGCCGAATCGCTCGGCCTCGGCTCTGCCGACTTGACCCGAATCCCCGTTCTCGGAACGCCCATCGCCGACGCGCGCTACGCCTTCCGAAAAAACTAACATGACGCCACTGCTCGATTCACTCCTGCTCCAAATGCCCCGCCTCACCTGGTCGGCGGCTCTGGACATTGTCCTCACGGCGTTCATCATCTATCAGTTCATCATCATCGTCCGCGGCCGCCGGTCGGCCGCCATCCTCGCCGGCCTGCTCATCATCGTCCTTGTCTATCTGGTCAGCGTCTACGCCAAACTCGAACTCCTCCGCACCATCCTCGCCACCCTCGCCCCCTACACCGCCTTCGGCATGATCGTCATGTTCCAAAGCGAAATCCGCCGCCTCCTGGCCCGCATCGGCCAGCGCCGCGTCATCGGCTTCGGCGGTCGCCTCCACCGCCGCGAAACCGTCGAAGAACTCCTCCTCGCCATCCAGCAGCTCGCCCAACAGAAGATCGGCGCCCTGATCGTCGTCGAACGCGAAGTCGGCCTCCGCACTTTTGTCGAAAGCGGCGTCCCGCTCGACGCCAACGTCTCGCGCGATCTGCTCCTCGCCATCTTCTACCCCGGCTCAGCCATGCACGACGGCGCCGTCATCATCCAGGGTGACCGCGTCGCCGCCGCCGCCTGCTTCCTGCCGCTCACGATGAACCCGGAACTCCTCCGCTTCCTCGGCACCCGCCACCGCGCCGGCATCGGCATCACGGAAGAAACGGACTGCATCTCCCTCATCGTCAGCGAAGAAACCGGCCGCATCTCCATCGCCGCCCGCAATGAAATCGAGTACGACGTCACCATCGAACGCGTCGAACAGCGCCTCACCCGCCGCGCCGTCGAACCGCGCTCCCAGCAACCGGAAGCCGAACTCGCCTCCATCAAGGAGCCGCGCTAGTGTTCGCCTCCGCCAAACGTTTCTTCACTTTCAACATCGGCGCCAAGGTCTTAAGCCTTGCCATCGCCTCGCTCCTCTGGATCGCCATCGTCGGCGAGCATGAACTCGCCACCGCCATCGACGTCCCCGTTGAATACCGCCATTTCCCCAAGTCCTTCGAAGTTTCCAGCGGCATGGTCAACCGCGTCAACCTCTTCGTCCGCGGCCCCTCCGGCAAGATGAACGATTCGTTCCTAAAGGATGTGGCCGTTGTGGTCGATCTGGAGGGAGTGAGTAGACCTGGTGATTGGACGTTTAACCTGGACAACCGCGCCATTCGGGTCCCCGCGGGCCTGCAATTGGAGCGCGCGATCCCCACGCAAATCCGTATGCGTTTTGAAGAGCGTTTCGCTCGCGATATCCCTGTGCAAATCCGCTACGCCGGCAACCCCATGCCCGGCTACCGCATCGCCAAACAAGAGTTATCGCCCGAACATCTCCGCGTCATCGGCCCCCGCAGCCGTGTTGAACAACTGCAGTCCATCGATACGGACCCCATCGATTTGAACGGCGTCATCACCGAATCTGAAACCCGCGTCAGCACGTTTGTCGACGATCCGCAGCTTCGCATCGATGGCGCGTCCACCGTCCGCGTTCGCCTCGTCATGGAGCGCATCGGCCCCCCCGGGGGAGGGAACTAAGCATGGCCCGCCAACTCTTCGGCACCGACGGCATTCGTGGCGTCGCCGGCCAGTATCCGCTCGATAGCCGCACCGTCTACGCCTTCGGCCGCGCACTCGCCGAATGGGCAAAGACGCACTCCGATACGCCCCGCGTGCTCATCGGTATGGATACCCGCGAATCCGGCCCCGCCCTCGCCGCCCAGGTCACCGCCGGCTTGGCCCATGAAGGGGTCGAATACGAAGTCGCCGGCGTGCTCACCACCCCCGGCGTCGCCTGGCTCACCCGCACCGGCCCCTATGCCGCCGGGCTCATGATCTCGGCCTCCCACAACCCCTTTCAGGACAACGGCCTCAAACTCTTCGCCCACTCCGGCTACAAAGTGCCGGACGCGGAAGAACTCGAACTCGAAAAGCGCATCTTCGCCCTCGCCGAGGAGTCCGCTGGCGTCGCCGGCGATCTCCAGGTCCACTCCGGCGCCGGTGCCGGCTACACGGACTTTCTCCGCCACGGCTTCACCCAAAGCCTCACGAACCTCAAAATCGTCGTCGATGGCGGAAACGGCTCGGCCAGCGCCTTCGCCCCGGCTCTCCTCCGCAGCCTCGGTGCCGAAGTCATCGAGCTGAATTGCACGCCCAACGGCCGCAACATCAACCTCAACTGTGGCGCGCTGCACACCGAGCATATCCAGGACGCCGTCATCGCCCACAATGCCGATCTTGCCGTCGCCTTCGATGGCGATGCCGATCGCGCCATGTTCGCCGGTCGCTCCGGCCGCCGCATCGATGGCGATCACGTTCTGCTCATCTGCGGCCGCGACGCGCACAACCGCCACGTCCTCCCGGCCGATACCGTCGTCGCGACGGTCATGTCCAACCTCGGCCTCGAACTCGCCCTCAAAGCCACCGGCATCAAACTCGCCCGCACCGCCGTCGGCGATAAGTATGTGCTCGAAGAGATGATCCGCATCGGCGCCAACATCGGCGGCGAACAGTCAGGCCACGTCATCTTCCACGAACAGGCCACCACCGGCGACGGCATGTTGACTATGCTCCGCCTCCTCGACGTCATGGTGCGCGAACATACGGCCCTCGATACCCTCGCCGACGCCCTTACGATTCTGCCCCAGACCCTCGTCAACGTTCGCTTCGGCCGCAAACGGCCCCTCGAAGAACTGGACACAGTCCAAGCCGCCATCCGCGCCTGCAACGCAGAGTTCGGTGAGGCCGGCCGTGTCGTGGTTCGTTTTTCTGGCACAGAACCCCTCGCCCGCGTCATGGTCGAAGGCCCCACGCTCGACCGCGTTGGCCACCACGCCGAAAC
>CANIFK010000615.1 GCA_947466555.1 Acidobacteriota bacterium
ACGGTCGTGCGCCTCGGTGGCGTTGGCGTAATCGGTTACCTTCGGCGCCTCCCCCAAAGCGCAACGCAACGCCCGCGACCCGCTCGACGCCTGCCCGAACTGCTGCGCCAAATCCGCCAGCAGATTGTTCGCCCGCAGGTCCCCCCGCGACTTCGCGATCGTGTGCCGCAACGCCGATGGAATCGAGAAATGCTGGAATAGCGCCACAATATCGGCAAACGCCTCGTGGAACGCCGCGATGTCCGGGTTGGTCGTGTGCTGGTAGTAGCGGTGAATCCCGTCCATCAGCGCGTGGGTCGTCTCGTGCGCCACCACATCGTGGGACAGGCACGTAAACACCAGGCCGCCCGGCAGGTTGTCCACCACCCGCTCCGCATTGGCCTGGAAATACCCGAACAGCAACGCGCCCTTCGAAGGGCTGTAATAGGCGTTCGCCTCCCGCAACGCATGGGGATAAATGCGCAGCCGCTGCACGTACTGGCTGCCGAACTCGCCCTTGTTCTTCGCAAACCGTGGCGCCCATAAAGCCGTCCGCCCCAGCGCGTCCTCGAACCGCTGAATCGTCGTCATGGCCACCGCATACACCATCTGCTGATGGAACTGCGGCACGCCCTCGGCCGGCGCCAGCCCATCGTTCGCCAGCAGGTGCGGATGGTTCAGGTCCACCGGCGCATACGCCACATTGGTCGAAGGGTCCACGTCCACGACTTCCAGATACTCTCCCACCGGCCCCGGCTTCAGGTCCGGCTCCCACCGCACATTCAGCACGGTCTCATTCAGCCGCTCCGTCTCCACCCGCAACCGCAGCACCGGGTCAAACGCAAACACCCGCAGGGACCGGTTCATCGGCACCGGTGGCGTCCACTTCTCACCTGGTGCCTCCACCGAAACATCCGCGCAAGCCACCATCGCCCGCTTCTTCGCCAGCGTCCCGCCCAGCGCCTCCCGCAACACCTTCGACGCTCCCGCCTCCGCCCCCATCGCCTCCATGAACCGCCGCCGCGCCCCTGCCGGTACGCTGTCCGGCGCGCCATCCGGATCCACCCCGGCCTCTGTCAACAGCCGCTGCAAATCGGGGCTCTTCGCCAATAGCTGGGCCGCCTCAATCTGCATCAGCCGCTGGCCCACCGGTGCCGTCGCCCCGAACAGCACGTTCAGTACCGGCCCCAGCACCGGCACGCTCACCGAATCCGCAGCCTGCTGCCGCAACGTAGCCTCCGCCGCCGGTGACAGTCCCATCGCCCGGTCGGCCTTCAACGTCCCCCGCCCAAAATGCGCCCTGTCCCGATCCTCCGCGCCCATAAACAGCGCCCGCCGCACTGCTTCCACACGCATCCACGCTTTCGAATACGCCTTCACCTCGCCCCGGTACTTCTGCAGCCAGCAAGCCGCGGCAGCAGCCACCTGCGGCGTTGCCGAAGACGTCCCCACGCCGTTAAACCGGACCATGTCCAAACAATCAAAATTCGCCCAAGGCGTGTTCCCCGTGTAGGCCGCCATCGCGGTGTCCATCTTGCTGTCCGGCCCGTACGACCCGGCCATCACCCGCGGGTCCAGAAAGTCCGCATACGCCGTCCCATCGGCCATCACCCCGCACGCCGCCAGCACCCGCCGGAACCGCGCGGGGTAAACAATAAACCGCGGCACACGTACCGGCCCCGGCCCATAGTTATTCCCCGCCGCCGTCACCATCGTCACCCCGGCCAGGTACGCCTCGTTCACCACATCGGCCCACAGCTGCGACGGTACCCCGCCCATGCTCATCGAAACCACATCGGCGCCGATCTCAATGGCGTACTTCAACCCCTGCGCAATGGAACTGTTCGTAAACAAGACCACCGAGGTCGCCACACGCACCGGCACCACAGTCGCGAATGGCGCCCCGCCCACCAGCGTCCCGTCAAACTCGTTCCCGGCCAACAGCCCCAGCGTCCCCGTCCCATGTCCGGAGTTCGCCCCTGCCCCCGGATCCACCGCCGAATTGCCGCCCCCGTCCACAAAGCTCCGCGCCCGCGCCAAATCCAAATGGGGCGGCAGCAGCTTGTGCCCGTCCCGATATCCCGTATCCAGGTGCGCAATCGTCACCCGGTCCGTCGCCCCCATCACCTCCGCCCGCGCCGCCGCCAACCCGCTGTGCGCCGCGTCCAGGTGCCAGCGCCAATCAAATGGCTTCGCCACCGGGTACTGTTTATCCGGCGGAATCGGCTTCGTACAATCCACCTTCGCCGCCGCCATCCCGCGCGCCCCCACCGGAGCCCCGGCGTCCCAGCGCTGTTCCAGATCGGGCTCGGCGAACTCAACCTCCCGGCTCCCCTGCAATCGGTGACACAGGTCCCACAGCGCCGCCGGGTCCGTATCCTCCGGCAACTCCGCCGTGTGCCACTCCGCCGGCGCCGTCGCGCTAAACACCGTCCGCTTCTTCCCGGCCCCAAACAACGGTGTCAGCTTGATCGCCGCCGCGCCCACGGCAAACCCCGCGCCCCTCGCCACCGGTCTCGTCTTAATCAGCAGCTTCGGTTTCCTGGTCGCCATGTTCTTTCCCCTATTGCACCGGTTCCAACTCCACCGCAAACAACCCCTGCAGCGGCCCCGTCTTCTCGCCGGCCGTGAACTCCCCACGCAGCCGCCACGCTCCGCCCGCCTCAGTCAACAACGCCTTCCCATCCACCTTCGGCACGTTGTACTCTGTGCCGTTGCAATTCCCCACACTCGGCTGCTCGCCCTTCTCCAGCGGCTCCGCGCAGTTCTCAAACAGCACAAAGAACCCGTAATCGCTCTCCGCCCCACCCTGAAACGCCCCCGGCGCCCACTGCAGGTCCAGCTTCACTTTCTTTCCCGCATGCTCGTCAATGAACTCACCAAAATCATTGTCCAGCCCGCCCTTGGCAAACCGCGCCTTAAACGCCGGCGTCTCCGCCGGTCCGCCGCATCCGGCCAGCACCGCCACCATCAGCAGCATCCAATTCCGCACCATGCTTCCTAGTCCCGTCCTGGTTCCGTCGACGCCGTGAATACCGCCGGAAATGGCGGCGGGTCGAACACCGACAGGATATCCCGAACCATCGCCTCCCGGGTCGTGTACCGGCTTTCGTCGTAGCAGCCTAACGGGTTCTCCACCACATTCACCAGGCATTTGTTGCAGTACGTGCACGGCACCGGAGGCCGGTCCGCGCCCTGCGCAAACAGGTGCGGCATGTCCGGATTCGCAATCAGCGTGCGCGCCATGCTCACGGCGTCACACTGCCCGCCGTCAATCGCCTGCCGGATCACTGACGCCGTCTGGAACCCGCCTGTGCAGATCACCGGAATGCCAACGGCCTTCTTAATCGCCGCCGCGTCCGGCAAGTTCAACCCCTCAATCACATTGCCCCGCTGTCTCACCCACTGGTCGTGGAACAGCTTGCCCGTCAGGTCGTTCTTCAACAGCAGGAAGTTCCGCAACGTGTTCTTACCGCTTGAGATCATCGAATCGTAGACCCGAATGAAATCCGCCACCGGCAGATCGCCCGCCGGATTCCGGGGATGGGGAAAGAAGCTGCCGCCGGAAACGTGGATGGCGTCCACTCCCTCCGCCTCCAGCCACCGGCATACCTGCACCGAATCCTGGATCGTGTTCCCACGCGGCTCGCCGATCGACATGGCGTTGTTGTTCTCCGTCGCGCTGATCTTCATCTGCAGGTGAAAATCGCGCCCGCACCGCTGCCGGATCGACCGCACAATCTCCAACAAAAACCGCGCCCGGTTCTCCAACGTCCCGCCATAGCCATCGGTCCGGTCGTTGATCGCCGAACTCAAGAACTGCGTAATCAAATACCCATTCGCCCCATGCAGCTCCACCCCGTCCAGCCCCGCCCGCTGCGCCCGCTCCGCCGCCTGCCCAAACTGCTGCACCACCTCCCCAATCTGCTGCTCTGTCATCGCCTTGGCTTGAAACCCGTGCAGCGGATCCGCCTTCGATGTCGAACTCCAACTCTCCGGATACTCCACGCCGGCGATGTCCCGCTGCCGCCCGCCGTGGCTCAACTGCAAGATGAACTTGCAGTCGTGTTCGTGCACCCGCCGCCCCACCTCGC
>CANIFK010000616.1 GCA_947466555.1 Acidobacteriota bacterium
ATATACGCGCCAGGTTCGACCGTAATGGCCATACCTGTCTGCAATTTTGTTTCGTCGGCTCGACCGAGCCGCGGTGCTTCGTGAATTTCCAGGCCGAGCCCGTGTCCGGTGCTGTGAACAAAGTATTTGTCGAGCCCATGTTGGCGGAGGACGCGACGAGTGGCGACATCGACATCACCGGCAGAGACACCGGGAGCCACTGCGTTTACACCGGCCAACTGGGCTTCCAGAACCGCTCGGTATAAATCGCGCGTCTTTGCGCCGGGTTTGCCGAGGTGGACGCAGCGAGTCATGTCGCTGGCATACCCGCCCCGAAATGTGCCCATATCAATTAATAATAACCCATTTCCATCTATGCGGGCGTTGCCGGGGCGCGCATGAGGCAGGGCGGAGTTTTTCTTGAAGGCGACGATGGTGTCGAAAGCCGGTTTGTCGGCACCGAGCAGGCGCATCTGGTATTCGATTTCGGCGGCGAAATCGGTCTCGGTCATTCCGGGACGAAAGCGGGTGAGCGCGGCGGCGAAGGCCTGGGAGTTGATGTTGACCGATTCGCGAATGGATGCGATTTCGGTGACGGACTTCACCATGCGCTGCTGCTCCAGCACGCTGCCCAATGGCTTGAGAGAGGCGCTGAGCGGCAGGTTGCGTTGCAGGTGTTCCCAGGAACGGTAGGAGAGCCGGTTGTTTTCGAATCCGATGCGCTTGAGTTTGGCCAGGCGCGGCGTGAGGGCTTCTTCGAGCGACTTCTTGGCGATGACGACCTTCACCCCACTGCCGGCGGTTTCGGTGCGGGCCTGGAGCGTGTAGCGGGGATCGGTGAGCAGGGTTGCTTGCCGCTCGGTCACCAACAGGAGCGCGTTGCTGCCGGTGAAGCCGGTGAGGTAGCGCACGTTGGGGAGGGCGGAGACGAGGGCGGCGTCGAGTTCGAGCGCCGCCGCGTCCCGCCAAAGTTGGGCCAGCCGGCCCCGTTGCTCGTTAGGCGTTGACATCGAGGAGGAGTTTGCCGGTGGTCTTGCGCGCCGCCAGATCCTCATGCGCTTCGCGCACATTGGACAGCGGATAGGTCTTGTGGATCTGCAGCTTCAGGTCGCCGGAGGCGATAGCGTTCAGAACGTCGCTGGCGCGCCAGTTGAGCTCTTCGCGGGTAGCGCAGTGGTGGGCGAGGGTGGGGCGGGTGAGGAACAACGACCCCTTCTGGTTCAGCAGCAGCGGTTCGACGGCCGGGACAGCGCCGCTGGCGTTGCCGTAGGTGACCATCATGCCGCGCGGGCGAAGGCAATCGAGCGAGCCCATGAACGTAGACGCGCCGACGGAGTCATAGACCACGTCCACGCCGCGGCCTTCGGTGATCCGTTTGGTTTCGGCCACCCAGTCCTGCTCGTTGTAGAGGATGGTTTCGTCGGCGCCGATTTCCTTGGCGATGGCGGCTTTTTCCGCGCTGCCGACGGTGCCGATGACGCGAGCGCCGCGGCGCTTGGCCATCTGCACGACAAGCTGACCCGCGCCGCCGGCGGCGGCGTGGACCAGGCAGGTCTGGCCGTTTTGCAACGGGAAGGTGGAGTGGGTGAGGTAATGGGCGGTCATGCCCTGGAGCATGGCGGCGGCGGCGAGGCTTAAGTCGAGCCCGGCCGGAACTTTCACCAGCTGCCAGGCGGGGACGACGGCGTATTGGGCGTAGGAGCCGCGGGCCATGGCGTAGGCGACGCGGTCACCGGGTTGGAGATCGGTGACGTCTTCGCCAACGGCTTCGACGACGCCGGCCGCTTCCATGCCGGGCGTGAAGGGCAGGTCGGCTTTATAGAGGCCGATGCGGAAGTAGATATCAATGAAGTTCACGCCGCTGGTGGCGATGCGGACCAGTGCCTGGCCCTTGCCAGGCATAGGGACCGGAACTTCTTCATACAACATTTTTTCGGGACCGCCCGTTTCACGGACGAGAATCGCTTTCATGCACGTGCCTTTCTGCGTAGATGCACCATGCCGGCGAAGGCCAGCAGGTAGAGAAGACTGAAGGGAAAAAGAACGATACGGCCGATGGTGAGCACCGCGCCCGCGCCGGCGAGGCCGAGTCGAAATAGGGCGAAGTGGGTGAGGATGTCCAGGTGGCCCCGATCCATCCAGAAGTAGTCGCCGTTCTCGTTCAGCAAGAATACCTTGCCGGGGAGGCGAAATGCGAGCATCCACTTCCATTTGGTCATGATGGGCTCGGCGGAGCAGATCATGCCGGTGATGCTGTAGTTGCGGGCTTTGAGTTCGCCGACGAGCTGTTCGCGACCGGCGTGGCCGTTATAGGCGGTGATGCGAAACACCTGTCCCTGTTCGGGGCGGAACGCTTTGGGCGTGCCGGCGTAGCAGGTGATGAGATCCAATTGCATCGACTCGCCATAGATCTCGTAGAGCCCCGGGAGGAGATCTTCGAGCAGTTGGCGGGAGCCACTTTCAATGATGGCGACCCGGTCGAACGGCGGAACTCGTTTGGAAAAGAAGAAACGCATTGCCTGGCGGCTACGCTTACTATAGTAAAGCCATGAGGGTAGTCGTTGCGGTAAGGGGCAGGGAATCACGGTGACGCGCGCCGAGGTGCTGGCACAATTGCGTGAAAGGATTGTCGGGTTCGCGGCATCTCGTATGATGAGGGGCTCCGGTGGCCCGGTGACCGCGGAAGACGTGGCGCAGGAGACGCTGCTGGTGCTCGAGGAAAAGTATTCGCACGTGGAGGGGCTGGAGGAACTGGTGCCGCTGGCCATGCAAATCGCACGGTTCAAAATTATGGCACTGCATACGAAATCGTCGCGGCGGGGCGAGGGCTCGTCGGTGCCGGTGGAGGACTATCCGATTGCGGACCCGGCGGAGAATCCGGAGGCGCAGTTGGAACGGCGGGAGCGATTGGACAGGTTGGAGACGGCGCTGTTGGCGCTGGGCGAGCGCTGCCGGGATCTGTTCCGGTTGAAGTTGCAGGGGTTGAAATTTCCGGAGATTCAGCACGTGCTGGGTGCCGAGTCGATCAATACGGTGTATACGTGGGATTTGCGGTGCCGGAAGCAGTTACTTGAGCGCATGAAAGGAGGCCGGTAATGGAGCGCGAACAGTTGGACCGGCTTCTGGCGGAGTATGCGACGGGCGGGCTGTCGGAGGAGGATCAGAAGACGCTCTTCGCGGCGGCCTTGCAGGATCAGGAGCTGTTTGATCAATTGATGGAGGAAGATTCGCTGCGGGAGGCGATTGAACTGCCGGGGGCGCGGAACCGGTTGATCGATGCGTTGCAGGAGGAAGAGGTGCCGGTGGCGCCGATGTTGCGGATGGCGGGGGCGCCATCGGCGGCGAAGTTGCCTCAGGCGCCGCTATCACGGCGCCAGCCGGTGTGGCTGGCCTGGGCGGCGGGGATTGGTGTGGTGTTTGTTTCGGGATCGGTGACGTATATGCTGTTCGACCGGCCTGAACTGGCGAAGATAGCGCAAGTGACCAGCAGTGCGCCGCGCGATAAGAAACCGTTTGTGCCACCGCCTTCGGCAGCGGTGCCGCCGAAATCGAAGCCGGTGGTGGTGGACGAACCGCCGAAGATATTGGCGGAGAACCGCGCGCCGTTGCCGCAGCCGGTGATGATACCGCTGCCTGCTTCGCCGCCTCCGCCGCCGCCTCCGTCGAAGGCTACTGCCGACGCGGTGGCGGACAAGCCGGTGGTGGCGCGCAACGAGGTGGCCGCCGAGTTCCGAGCGCAGACGCAACAAACGGCGTCGGCTCCGGCTCCGTCGCAGCAGGCCGGTCCCGCGGCTCCCGCACTGGCTCGCCGGCAGACGGCGCCGAGCGGCGGAGCGGCGGCGTCGGCTTCCATGCAGGACGCGGCGAAGGAGAATGATGTTGCGCCATTGAGCGCATGGCGACGTACGGGTGACGGCGTGTGGATTCGCGTGCCGGCGGGGGATGCGGTTGGCCGCACGGAGACCGTTGCGATCCGCTATGTGCCGCGGACGGCGACGCGCGTCTCCTTGACGGATGACCGGGGGCGGCGGCTGACGCAGCGGGATGGGCGCGCGGGCGAGGAACTGGAGTTGCTGGTGCCGCTGGCAGC
>CANIFK010000617.1 GCA_947466555.1 Acidobacteriota bacterium
ATATGCGGTGTGGGATGGATCGCGGCGCAGTACGAACGGCGGTTTCCCGGAGCAATGATTGTGTTTTGCCTGATCATGGCGTTCGTTGTGATCCGTCCGGTTGGACCGCTTTATTTGCCATGGGGAGACTCCGTGCTGACGGAGGGATCAACGACGGCAGCGGCGATTTGGCAGTTGGTACACCGACTGCAGCGATCGTTGGAGTTGGTGTGGGGCCTGACATTTGTCGCCACGGCCGGCAGTCTAGTTCTCGGTTGGTTTTCGCGGGGCCGGGCGGTATGGACCGGCTGGGCGACTTTGGTGCTTTCGATCACTCTAGCGTTCTGCCTGAATATTGGCGCGTGGCAATTGGCACAGACGGCGGTGACGACGATTGCGCCGGAATTCCGGGCCCCCGAGGCGGGAAAGGCGGGAAAAACGTTGAGCCTTGTGGTGGATCAGCGAGTGGTTTCTGTTGGGCAGAAATGGGACGAGTTAATGGGGGAAGCGGCGGTGGGCCCACTCATCGCTACGGCGTTCTTTTTGGTAGCGTTTGGGTTTCTGGCATGGAGCCTTCTGCCAGCAACCCTGGCGGAGCTGGGCCGCCGTGGAACAAGCGAGGAGCGTGATTCACGGTGGCTGGGAGAATCACTGTCCTCGGCATTCCGGACGATGTGGGTTCCGGCGATCGTGCTGGTTGCAGGAATCGTTGCCGTGGGGGCCGAGGCCTACAAGAACATTCCTTGGTTGCATGCACATGCACTTCAGTGGACGGCGGTTTTTGGAATCATTGCCGCCGGGCTGCTGCTGGGCAAGGGTCCGCTGGAGTCGGCAGGTCTCGCCTTCCGGCAGGTACTGGACGTCATTCTGGACGTAGTGAACTGGATACGGCTGCATCCGCTGGAGGAGAACGTTCGGGCGCGCATTTGCGGCCGCTACGTATCGCTGCTTCGGCATTTGTTGCGGGATGGCGAGTATCATTCGATCGTGATTCTGGCGCACAGCCAAGGCACAGTGATCACGGCAGACCTGCTGCGATTTCTGCATACAGTTCCAACGAGAGCGCAGATCAACCAACTGGCACCGCTGCGGGACATTCCGCTCACCGTTTTTTCGATGGGTTGTCCACTGCGCCAGCTGTACCGCGAGAGGTTCCCCGCTCAATATCAATGGGCGGATGAGAGCAACGATTGGACTGTGGAGCTTTTGGGCGTGAACCGTTGGGTGAATGCGTACGCCGCTGGTGACTACGTTGGCCGGAACTTGTGGCCCGGAACGGAGGATACGTTGTGGGAACCGGCGATTCACGCGGTCGGAGAAGTGCAGGGAGGGGCACGAGAGTTCTGTATCGGGGAGGGGGCGCATTTGGGTTATTGGGAACCGGAGCAGGTGGCGATTCGAGAGGTTCTGCAGGCGATGGTGCTTGGAACGGCGGGGGGTATTGCGGTGGCCTCGAAAGCGCCGTGATACAAGGGAACTCTATGCAGGTTTTTGAGACAGCACCTTTTTTCACGCCCGAGACAGCGGGATTGCGCTTTCTGCCCGAGGGGCCAAGGGTATTGCAGAACTATCCGTCGGCAGACCCGGTGCTTGGTTGGGTGGCGATTCAGGAGTCGTTTGAGGTGCTGGCGGGGAGCATCAATTTGTTGAACTTGCGGACGCTGGAGAACGATTCGCATCCGGTGCCGGGGCGGGTGGGGTTCTTTGTGGAGACGGACCGCGCGGGGGTGGTGGTGTTGGGGTTTGAGCGGAGTCTGGTGTTGTACGACCTGGCGGCGCGTCAGTTGGTGGGGACGCCGTTTGTGGTGACCGAGGACGAGCGGGTGGTGATCAACGACGGCTACGCGGTGGAGGGCGGGGTGCTGTTCGGGACGAAGCATACGACGTTCAAAGAGCGGATTGCTTGCATGTATTTCTTTGAGACGGCGACGCGGACGCTGCACACGCTGCATTCCGAGCAGATCTGCGCGAATGGGAAGTTTTTGTTTCCGGGCGGGCTGGTGGATATTGATTCGCCGAACAAGACGCTGGATTTTTATGCGTATGACGCGGTGGGGAAGAAGTTGGGCGAGCGGCGGATTATTGCGGACTTCCGGGACACGGCGCTGTTTCCGGATGGGCTGCGGCCGGGGCCGGACGGGGAGTCTGTGATTGTGGCTTTTTATAATCCGGAGGCGGTGGCGGAGGGGTTGGCGCGGGAGTTTCGGATTCGGGATGGGGAGATTTTGGGTGAGTGGCGGTTGGCGGGGTCGCCGCGGGTGACTTGCCCGGAGGTGTTGATGTTGGATGGGCGGGTTCGGGTTTTGTTTACGACGGCGGTGGAGGGGATGGACCCGGTGGTGCCGTTGGCCGGGACGATGTTTGTGGGGGATACGGCTTATTCGGAAGTGCCGAAGGGGCCGCCGCTGGTGGATGCGGGGGCTTGGCTTTAGAGCAGAAATGCTTCGATGCGGTGGGCTCGGACCATCTGCCGTTTGGGGGACCAGCCGAAGACGGTGAAGCGGCCGTCCTGGGAGGCGACGAGGGCGAAGGCGTCCTGCTGGTCCTGGGCGAACTGGGCGGCGGAGAGGTGGCGGGTGCCGCCGAGTTGGGTGGGGTGGACGATTTGCAGTTCGGAGCCTTCGATGAGTTCGGAGGCGGCGACTTGATCGACCCGGGGGGCGTTTTCGCGGCGGGTGATTTTTGCGCCGAAGCCGAGGAGTTCGTGGCGATCGGTGATGATGGTCGCGCCGTCGACGGCGGTGAGGCCGGCCAGGGTTTCGACGTCTTCGCCGTGGGAGCCGGGGGCGATGCGGTAGGTCATGGGCTGGACGATGGATTCGCGCCAGGTGTCGCTATCGGCGGGCACCACAAGGAGGGCGCCGCCGCGGCGGTGCTTGCGCATGGAGACGGCGAGTTCGATTAAGAGCGTGGCGGATTCGTCCTGGCCGAGGAGCGTCTTGATGATGGCCGGGCTGCCGGCGGGCATGATGGCGGTGCGGAGGAATTTGGCCTGGTCGGCTTCGAGGACGGCGAGGTTGGCGTATTTGTGGACGTCGTCGTGGCCACGTTGTTTCACTACGATTAGGCCGGGGGCAACGACTTCGAGGACGAAGCAGCCTTTGGGGAGCGGGCGGGTGGCGCCCCAAACGAAGAGTTCGTCGCCTTCGGCGAGGACGCCCAAGTGAATGCCGGGACGTTCGACGGCGGGGGCGAGGCGGGCGAGGGATTCGGGTACGAGGGGGAGACGGCGATCGAAGAGGATGGGGCTGGGAGATTCTTCGGGTGTGAGGAAAGCCAGGGAGATGGTGGGGGTGAAGCCTTCTTCGCGGCGGAGGCTGGCCCAGAAGGCGGCGTCGAGGAGGCGGACGAGGGCGGGTTCGGGGATGCCGGGGAAGTGGGTGTGGATTTGGGCGGCGATGCGGCGGACTACGGGGAGTTCGTTAGGCATTGGACACCAGCTGGAACTCGACGGCGAGAGGAGATTCGGGACCGCGTTTGAAGACCTTGGGTGGAGCCGCGGCGCCGAGATCGATGGGCCGCCATTCGCGGCACGCATCCAGGCGGAGGCCGGCAGCGGCGAAGGCGGCCAGATAGTTCGAGAATTGGTGCGGGAAGGTTGGCATGGTGATTTCCTGAGAGCCGTCGTTGAAGTGGGCGGCGATGCCGGATAGAGAGAGAAACGGGTGAATCTCTATGACGAGGATGCGGCCGGACGGGCGGAGGATGCGGCGGGCTTCGCTTAGGGGAGGAGTGAGGTGTTCGATATGTTCCAGCGTGAGAGAGAAGAGGACAAGCCCGGCGGAACGATCGGGGACGGGGAGGGGCGTGGTGATGTCGTGCTGGAAGGCGTTGGGGGCGTGGGCGAGCATGCCGGCGGAGAGGTCGCAGCCAGCGACGGACCGGGCTCCCGCTGCTTGTAGGGCTTTCAGATTGCGGCCGGTGCCGCAACCGAACTCGAAGACATCGAGGTTGCGCGCGGTGGGAAGGTGCTGGGCGAGGATATGGGTCGCCAGGAAGACCATCGGGTTATCGTAGCCGTCGTAGGTTGCCGCCCAGCGATCGTAGGCGGAGGCGACGGGGAGATGGAGGGATTCCGTCATCGGAGC
>CANIFK010000618.1 GCA_947466555.1 Acidobacteriota bacterium
CCCGTAAAAGAACAACAGCCCCACCGTTCGCAGCGTCATCAACATCCCGGCAAACATCCCCACCCGCGCCCCCACCCCCACCGCCAACCGGTTGTCCGGAGCCAATCGAAATCCCTGGGGAAGAAACGGCAATCCTGAAGTGGACACTGTGATTTCCACCCAGTATGCCAAAATAGAAGAGACTCCGAATCAGGCGCCGCGCCCCCGTAGAACCCTCCTCGCGCACGCCCCATCCCAAGAAAGAATTCCCAAGCAGGATCATCGAAATGACTGACATTGTCAAAGTTGTAGGTAGAGAAATTCTGGATTCCCGTGGCAACCCCACCGTTGAAGCCGACGTCTTCCTGGCCGACGGCTCCATGGGCCGCGCCGCCGTCCCCTCCGGCGCCTCCACCGGCGTGCACGAAGCCGTCGAGCTCCGTGACGGCGACAAAGGCCGCTACCTCGGCAAAGGCACCCAGAAAGCCGCCGCCAACGTCAACGCCATTCTCGGCCCCGCCCTCCTCGGCATGGACTCCACCCGCCAGGCCGAAATCGACGCCCGCATGATCGAGATCGACGGCACCCCCAACAAAGCCAACCTCGGCGCCAACGCCATCCTCGCCGTCTCCATGGCCACCGCCCGCGCCGCCGCCGCCAGCCAGATGACCCCGCTCTACCGCTATCTCGGCGGCGTCAACGCCTGCATGCTCCCCGTCCCCATGATGAACATCATCAACGGTGGCGCCCACTCCGACAACTCCGTCGACATGCAGGAATTCATGGTCGCCCCCCACGGCGCCTCCAGCTTCTCCGAAGGCCTCCGCTGGGGCGCGGAAATCTTCCACACCCTCAAAACCGTTCTCAAGAAGAAGGGCTACTCCACCTCCGTCGGCGACGAAGGCGGCTTCGCGCCCAACCTCAAGTCCAATGAAGAAGCTCTCCAGGTCGTCATGGAAGCCATCACCCAGGCCGGCTTCATCCCCGGTGAACAGGTCTCCATCACTCTCGACCCCGCCATGAGCGAACTCTGGGACGCCAAAAAAGAGAAGTACGTCATGAAGAAGTCCAAGAGCGGCGAATTCACCCCCGCCGAAATGGTCGAATTCTGGGTCGGTCTCTGCAATAAGTACCCCATCATCTCCATCGAAGACGGCATGGCCGAAGACGACTGGAAGGGCTGGAAACTCATGACCAAGGCCCTCGGTAAGAAGATCCAGCTCGTCGGCGACGATCTCTTCGTCACCAACATCAAGCGCCTGTCCGAAGGTATCGACAAGGGCGTCGCCAATTCCATCCTCATCAAGGTGAACCAGATCGGCACCCTGACCGAAACCCTGCAGGCCATCGCCATGGCGCACCACGCCGGCTATACCGCCATCAGCTCCCACCGCTCCGGCGAAACCGAAGACACCTTCATTGCCGATCTCGCCGTCGGCGCCTCCGTCGGCCAGATCAAGACCGGCTCGGCCTCCCGTACCGATCGCATCGCCAAGTACAACCAGCTCCTCCGCATCGAAGAAGAGCTCGGCTCCCAGGCCATCTACGCCGGCAGAAAGGCGTTCAAGAAGTAACATGGCGAAACAACCGGTCATCCTGACCATTCTTGACGGCTGGGGCGAGTCCCCGGCCGTCAAAGGCAATGCTGTGCGCAACGCGCGCAAGCCCGTCTACGACGCGCTCATGCGCGACTACCCCACCACGCTCATCAACACCAGCGGCGAATGGGTCGGCCTGCCCGACGGCCAGATGGGCAACAGCGAAGTCGGCCATCTGAACATCGGCTCCGGCCGCATCATTCAGATGGACATCACGCGGATCGATTGGATGGTCCGTAATGGCCTCTTCCACGAAGATCCCGTGCTGCAGGAGACCGTGAAACATGCCCGCGGACGCCGTCTCCACCTGATGGGTCTCGTCAGTGATGGCGGCGTCCACTCTCACATCACCCACCTCTACGGCCTCCTCGAAATGGCGAAGAAAGGCGGCGTCGAAGACGTCGTCGTCCACGCCTTCACCGATGGCCGCGACACCCCGCCCCACGAAGCCGCCGGGTTCCTCGAAGCCCTGCAAAACAAGATGCGCGAACTCGGCATCGGCCGCGTCGCCACCGTCATCGGTCGCTACTACGCCATGGATCGCGACAAGCGCTGGGAACGCGTCGAACGCGCCTTCCGCGCCATCGTCCTCGGCGACGGTCGCAAATCTACCGACCCCATTGCCTCCATCAAGCAGAGCTACGAAGCCGGCGTAACCGACGAATTCATCGAGCCCATCGTCATCACCAACGCCGCCGGAGAGCCCACCGGCCTCCTGCGCGATGAAGACGCCGTGCTCTTCTTCAACTTCCGTGCCGACCGCGGCCGCGAACTCTCCCAGGTGCTGACGGATTACCCCCTCGACGTTCCCTACAAGGCACTCGCGCCCAAGAACCTGCACTACACGACGATGACCGTCTACGACCGGACTCTCAAGGTCCACACCGTCATCCAGCCCGAGTCCCACACCAACCTGCTGGGCGGCGTCCTCGCCGGCCACGGAGCCAAACAGCTCCGCGTCGCCGAAACGGAAAAGTACCCCCACGTCACGTTCTTCTTCAACGGCGGCGTCGAAAAACCGTTCGATGGCGAAGAGCGTGAAATGGTCGCGTCTCCCAAAGTCGCCACCTACGACCTCCAGCCCGAGATGAGCGCCGAAGGCGTCTGCAACGTCGTGCTGAAAGGCATCGAACGCGCCGACTTCGACGTCATCGTCGTCAACTTCGCCAACCCCGACATGGTCGGCCACACCGGCGTCTACGAAGCCGCGGTGAAAGCCTGCGAAACCTGCGACACCATGCTCGGCCGCATCCACCAGGCCATTCAACGCACCGGTGGCCAGTGGATCATCACCGCCGATCACGGCAACGCCGAAACGATGATTGACCCAATCAACGGTGGCCCTCACACTTATCACACCACCAACCCGGTTCCGCTCATCTTAGTCAATGAGGAGCGTCGCCCACTTCGCACTGGCGGCTCTCTTCGCGATCTCGCGCCCACCATCCTCGGTCTGCTAGGCTTACCAAAGCCTGCCGACATGTCTGGCGCCGACCTGCGAGCCTAAATTGAGCAACCTTCTCACTCATCTAACACCACTACACCGCTTCAAATACTACGAAATCTGCCTCAGCTTCTTCGTAGTCGTGCTGTTAATTTCCAACCTCGTGGCCAGCAAGCTCTGCTCGTTTGGCCACGTTTCCTTCCTGGGCTTCGAGTTCGATATCATCCTCTCCGGGGCCCAGATCCTCTTCCCCATCACCTACATCTTCGGCGACATCTTCACCGAAGTGTATGGCTACGCCGGCAGCCGCCGCGCCATCTGGCACGGCTTCCTGTCGACGGCGCTCCTCACCGGCCTCGGCATGCTGATCGTCAACCTCCCGCCCGCCCCGGGCTGGACCGGCCAACCGGCCTTCGAAGCCATCTTCGGCTTCCTCCCGCGCCTCGTCGTCGCGAGCCTCATCGCCTACTGGTGCGGCGAATTCGCCAACGCCTTCGTGCTCGCCAAAATGAAGGTGCTCACCGGCGGCAAAATGCTCTGGGCCCGGACCATCGCCTCCACCGCCGTCGGCCAACTCGTCGACACGGTGATCGTCATGACCATCGCCTTCTGGGGCCGCATCGACGGCACCATGATCCGCGACCTCATCCTCACCGGCTATCTCGTGAAGGTGGGCTACGAAGCCGCCGCCACGCCGCTGACGTACCTCATCGTCAACTTCCTTAAGAAGGCCGAAGGCATCGATCTCTTCGACGACTCGACAGACTTCAACCCCTTCTCCGGCGGCCCCGCGCAAGAAGGCCCGGCCTAGCCCCTAATAAATTGTGGGGAATGGCGCATCTATGGTCGATGAGACCATAGATGCGTTCTGTATGTATCTGTGTGTTTGCGTTCACGGCCGTGTTCGCCGGCGAACCAAACCTCCAGCCCAGTCAATATCGCATCGATCATTGGGGCCCCGGCCAGGGCCTGCCGGAGGAATCTGTCACCGGCTTCGCGCAGGATCGGGATGGATTTCTGTGGATCGCTACGCTCCACGGGCTC
>CANIFK010000619.1 GCA_947466555.1 Acidobacteriota bacterium
CCCCCGTGTCCATCGGCACCGTCACGCACCCGCCCGCCCCGCAACTGAACACCGTCTGGTTCTCCACCGTCCCATCGGCCCGGTACAACGCCGCATACGCCGCCGGCGCCCCCGTCCCCGCTCCGTTCGCCGTAAATACCCCCGGCGCCGCCGCCGCCACCGTCAACTCCCCGCTCGCCACCTCCACCCCGTCCACCGTCACAAAAACGGTACGCGTCCCCACCGCCGTCTCCGCCGGCAGGTACACGTTCAACTGTCCCGTCCCCGCGTATGTCAATCCCGTCCGCACCCGTCCCGCCCCGTCCCGCGTCTCCACCGAAACCCCTCCCAACAACAACGGCCAAGGCACCTCCCCCGCCGCCACGCCATTCGCCCGAGTCAACCCCGCCACGCTCAACACCGCCAGCGAATCCGCCGCCACCGCCGCCCGGTACGACGCCGCCGACGCTCCCGCCACCGTCCCCCCCTTCACCACATACTCCACCTCCTCCGACGTCGACGGCAAAAAGTTCGTCCCCTCATACGCCAGCCGCACCCGGATCTTCCCCAACGGCATCGCCGGCGGAATCGCCAACTGAGCCACCCCCGCGTTCACCAACCCCTGCGCCACCACCGCCCCGTTCACCGAAAGCCGCACAATCCCCTCATTCGCCAACGCCAGCGGCCCCGTCACCGCCGCGTTCACCCGCAACCCCTGCGTGTAGGACACATCCGCCGGCGGCGCCTGAAATCGCACAAAGCTCGTCGAAGCCGTCACCGACACCCTAACCGCCGCCGAAGCCGACGCCGTATACGTCGACGTCCCCACAAACCGCGCCGACAAATCCCGCGTCCCCGCCGGCAGCGCCAGCTCCAACCGCGAGTTCGCCAACTCCACCGTTCCCGTCGTCACCGCCGGCGCCGTCAGTGTCTGCAACACCGTCCCCCCGTCCAGCAGTTGCACCGAAGCCCCCGCCAGCGGCACCGCCGTCGGCTGCGGCGTCGCCAACTGCACCCGAATCGTAACCTGCACCTTCTGCCCGTACGCCGACGTCGCCGGCGTCACTTCCAACGTCGTCACCGTAGCCGTCGCCTGCCCGTTGATCAACCAAACGCCATTCCCTCCCAACCCAGGCGCAACAACCACCAGGTCCACCCGTCCATCCCCATCCACATCCCCAACCCCAAACGCCCCCGTCGCCACCGGTGGCGCCCCGGGCGGTAGCGGCACGTTCAACGTCCCATCGGCGTTGCTCGAAATCACCAACATCCCCGCCGCCGTCGAAGCAATCACCTCCGCAAACCCGTCCCCATTCAAATCGGCCGTCCGCAACACCGCCCCCCTCCCTACAAACGGCACCGTCGTCAGTGTCCCCAAATACGCCGCCGCATCATTCCGTCCAAAGCCGTACGTAATCGTGCCCGTCTGCGGATCGGTCAGCAACACGTCCATCCGCCCGTCCCGGTTCAAGTCCACGGCCACAAGATCGCTCACCGCCACCCCAACGGCCCGCGTCTGCGTCGTCTGAAAAATCGCGGTCCCCGAACTCAACAGTAGCGTCAATACCCCCGTCCGGCTCACCACCGCCGCGTCCGGCATCCCATCGCCATTCCAATCGGCCACGGCCAACGCCGAAGGCACCGGCACACTCGACGTCGGACCCGCCGTAAACGTCCCGCCCCCGCTGTTCAGCATGGTGACCACCAACCCATCAAACGCGCGCAGCATCATCACATCCAGCCGCCCGTCTTTGTCGAAATCCCCCGTCACCATCCGCGACGGCGTCCCCGCCACGCTTGAACAAAGCGGCGCCGCAAACCCGCCCGCCCCATTCCCGCCGTACAGGCACAGCCGCGCCCCGCCCACCGTAATGGTCAACGCCACCAGGTCCGGATTCCCGTCCCCCGTAAACTCCCCAGCCGTCAGCTCGACGACATTCCCATCGAGCGCCATCTCATTCAACCCGCCCGGCAGCCCACCCCGTGTCCCCAGCACGACGCCTATCGTCGAAACCTGCGTCCCCGCCAGCGGCGGAATCCCCAGATTCGCGCTCGCCACATCAGCCACCCCATCGCGATTAAAGTCGGCCGTCGTCACCGCCACCGCCGGCAACGACTGCCGCGTCAGCGTCAACGAAACCGGCGATTGAAACGTGTACGCGCCCAACGGCACGATGGCCAGCAAGAACGAGAGAATCCGCATGTCTGTCCCATCATACAGTCCCCCTACTCCTTCAAAAACCCGTAATACAGCCCCATGTAATAAGGCAGCAAATACGAAGCCCCGCTCGCCAACTCCTGCCCATTCCCGCCCTGGTCCAACCGCCACGGGTCGTGGTTCCAGTGGTTCACATACCGCTCGTCAATCGGCAGCACCCGCCCATTCATCCGCGCCCCGCGCCCATTCCCCCGCGGCAACAACCGAACATCTTTTCTGTGACTATTCACCACCCGCCAATTCACCCGGTCCAAAGGAAACCGCCGCAGCGTATCAATCGACTCCTCCTGCCACGCCCCATCCAACGTCAACTGGTCCACCGAGTGCGAGTCTTCATAAGACAACCCCTTCAAAACCGCCGCCGCCAGATAATTGAACACCGGATTCAGCTCCGCCTCCTCCGTCTCCCACCGCCGCCGCAGCGTCACCCCATAGGCGGCGCGCAACACCGGATCGGTCTCATACCGCACCAGGTTGTGCAGCATCATCAGCGCCATTTCGTCATCGCTCTGGTTCCCGCCGCCCGCGCCCAGATGATGCTTGTTCATCATCGTGTTCACCGCATACCCATGCTTCTCAATCAGCAGCTTCGCGGCCCGCGCATATTTCGCATCCCCAGTCACATGCTCGGCCGTTTTCAAATACGCCAGAATGCTGAACGAATCCAGCGGCCGGTCGTCCGCCCACCGCAGGTCAAAATTCAACGCCTCCGGATTAAACGCCCCCCAACGAGTCACTTTCCCGTCATGGTCCACCAGCTGGAAATTGTGGTCGATGATGTGATCGGTCAACGCCGCGATGTGCTCCCGCACTCGCGCCTCCTCCGCCGCATCCCCCTTGGCGACAAGATCAAAATAGACCGCGTAGAAGAAGTAGTGCCCGTCCAGTTCATCCGAGGAAGTATCGGCCTTCCAGTACCATTTCCGATCGGCGCTCAACGGCCACCGAGGATCCATGATCTTCCACATCCTGTCCCGCGTCGCCTGAAACACGCGGTCTTTCTCCGGCGTGTACTGCGTCGCATTCGGATTCCCAGCCGACGCCGGCACCACCGTCCGCGCAATGTACCCCTTCGGCGCCGGCGGCGTCCCGCCCTGCGTCACCGTCCACAAAAACCGCATCGCGTCATAGGCCTTCCGCGCCCGCTTCTTCGCCAGCGGGTCTTTCGTCGCCGCATACGCATAGCACTCCCCCGCGCCATACATCGACGTCCACAGCCCGTCGTTATCGGAGTCATGTTGCGTCCATTTGGATTTATCGCCCGGCTTGTCCAGCCGTACTTCCAGGACGTACTCATACTCCGTCCGCCGGTGGCGCAAGTCGATCTCGTCTTCAAAGAACTTCGCCTTCTGCGCCAGCGTCATCGGCACGGACTTAATCTTCCCCACGCCCTTCGGAGTCGCAAACCACGCCGTGTTATCGGCGTCCACCACCACGGCCGAGACGTAGTCGTCCGGCAACCACCGCCGCCCCTGCCGGTACTCCCAGGTCTTGCCGTCGAAGTGAATCGCCCCGCGCGTAGTCCCCAGCCAGACGCTCCCATCCGGCGCCGGCGCGAGCGCCGTGCACTCATCCCAAGGCAGCCCGTCCTCGGTCGAATACAGAGACCACGCCGCGCCATCCCGAACCCCGACGCCCTGCGGCGAACAGAACCAAAGACGTCCGCGAGAATCATACGCCGCGCCCTTCACATCCACCGGCGCCCAACTCCGAGCCCCGGCCCGAGGCAGCACGCGAGTGCCATTCTCAAACAACCCATCGGCCCGCGCCTCCAACCCCGCCGTGCGCGCGGTCGATGCCGGCATCGTGCCGATCTCTGCCACCTGCTGCCGGAACCCCTGTCCCAAAGTCACTAACGCCGTGA
>CANIFK010000620.1 GCA_947466555.1 Acidobacteriota bacterium
CAGCACCTTCGCGTCCGGTATCCGCCCGCCAATCCCCTTCAAATCCCCGGTCACCGAATGGCACCCCGCGCAGGTCTTGCCGAAATACGCCGCCCCGGCCTTCGCATCTCCGGTCACAATCGTCAACGGCGTCATCCGCGAAACGTCATACCCGCCCACCTTGAAGCTATGGATAAACGCGGCCACTTCCACAACCTGCTCCGCCGTCAAATCCATCTTCGGCATGCCCTCGCGTCCATTCCGGATCACCGGGCCAATCAACTCCCCGTCCTTATCGTTCAGCACCAACTCCGCCCGCAACAAGTTCGGCCCGCCGGACCCTCCCCGCGCGTCCGCCCCGTGGCAGAACGTGCACCGCAGCCCATAGGTGGCCTTCCCCCGCGCCACCACCGCCGGGTCTGCCGGTGGCCGCTCCGGATACGCCGGTGGCCGCCGGATCACAGCAGGCTTGGCTGGCGCCGCCGCCGGAGGCGTCTGTCCCATCAACGCAACAAGGCTCAATAAGGAAAGCAGGATTCTTCGCACCCGATCAGTCTATATTCACAGCCCCGTCTGCTACAATATAGGTTTGCGCTCCTTAATGAAGCGCTACCCTGACCAGCGAGGAGGTGAATATCTAAATGGCAGAAGTTATCGTGCAAGACGGCGAGACTCTTGAAAATGCTCTGCGTCGCTTTAAACGCAAAGTGCAGCAGGAAGACATTATCAAGGAAATCAAACGCCACTCCTTCTACCTGAAACCCGGCGAAAAAAAGCGGGTGAAAGAAGCCCTCGCTCGCAAGCGTAACCGCAAAAAGCGTCGCAGCGATCCAGAATAGAACCCCGAACGGCACCGGTCCTCCGGTGCCGTTCGTTTTGAGACATTCGTCGGCACCGGTCCTCCGGTGCCGTTCGTGTTTTCAGGCTGCCCATGCCTGCTATCCTGCGAACGTGGATACCCGGATCACAGTCGAAGCAGGGAAGCGCTCCGGCCAGCCTTGCATTCGAGGCCTCCGAATCACCGTCTGGGACGTACTCGGCTGGCTCGCCGCCGGCATGTCGGAATCCGAAATTCTCGACGACTTCCCCGAACTCGAACAGGCAGACTTCCCCGCCGTCTCCGAATTCGCCGCCATCGCGGGTTGACCCCAACATAGGCCTCTCGGGGCAATAGCCCCAGCAGTTCCAACCTGCTCTAATGTCGGAATGCCGGCCGACCTCCACGCCACCATCAACAGCATCATCTGGATCGACAAGGATCGCATTAGTGGCGAACCCTGCTTCCGCAGCACCCGCGTCCCCATCCAAACCCTCCTCGACCACATCGATCTCGACGAGTTCCTCGAAGACTTCCCCTCCGTCTCCCGCCAACAGGCAACCCTCTTCCTCGAACTCGCCAAAACAGCCCTCCTCGCCCACGTCGACGAATCCACCTAACCCCCGGACCGCCACCCAAAAACAGGGGATGTATTTACTTGATACAACCGCCTGCACCGAAACCGAAACCATAAAACCCTTTAGCGGCTAGTCTTGACGATGTTCAGCAGCGCCAATTGCCCGCCAGCCAAAACTGTACGGCACCAGACGCTCTTTAGGCCTTCTAGCGGAACTGGCACATCACAGGGTTCTTGCGCAAGAGCCGCCTTGAGAAGACGACGAGCGGAAGAATCGGACAGCCCATATGGATCCGGTCCAGCCAGACTTTCTTGCCAGAGCTTCATAGCACTTTGGGGATCCTCAGCGACGAACTGGCTGATCGAGGTAGTTCCTCGAAACTCCATGATCACGGTAAAGAGGCGCTGCATTGGCAAAGTGTAACAACGCCTTCCGCATCTCTCCTAACTGGTCTTGCAAAGTGGTTGCGTCAATTATGTAAGTGCCAAAAATAGCGTTAAACTCTTCAAATGACGCTTACCCGCCGCCACCTCCTCGCCGCCCTGTCGACGGCCTCCGCCTACTCCCAAACGACCTTCGACACCGCCATCAACAACGGCCGCGTCATCTGCCCCGCCAACAACCTCGATGCCATCCGTTCCATCGGCATCACCAACGGCGTCATCACCGCCATCTCCCCCACCCCCCTCAAAGCCAAGCGAATACTCGACGCCAAAAATCACGTCGTCTCGCCCGGCTTCATCGACCTCCACGTCCACCGCCAGGACGCCGAAAACAACCGCTACAAAGCCCGCGACGGCGTCACCACCACCCTCGAACTCGAAATCGGCGTCTCCCCCATGAAACCCTGGATCGACGCTCGCCGCGGCAAATCCCTCATCCACTACGGCGCCTCCGTCGGCCACGTCCCCGCCCGCATGACCGCGACGAACGACACCAGCGAATGGCTCCCCGCCGGCCCCGCCGCCACCCGCGCCGCCACCGACCCCGAACAAAACAAAACGCTGGAGTTGCTGCGCCAGGGCCTACGCGAAGGCGGCGTCGGCATCGGCATGGGCATCGCCTACACCCCGTTCGCAAGCCGAGCCGAAATCCTCGACGTCTTCAAAGTCGCCGCCCAGGCCAAAGTCCCCGTCTTCGTCCACATGCGCGGCGCCGGCGCCAAAGACCCCGGTGTCGTCGAAGCCCTGCAAGAAGTCATCACCGACGCCGCGGCCACCGGCGCCTCCCTCCACGTAGTCCACTTAAACTCCAGCTCCGGCCGCGCCTTCGAACTCGGCCTCTCCATGGTCCGCGGCGCCAAAGCCCGCGGCATCGACGTCTCCTACGAAGCCTACCCCTACATCGCCGGCATGACCCAGCTCGAATCGGCCATCTTCAACCCCGGCTTCCGCGAACACCTCGACATGGATTACAAGGACATCATGCTCGTCGAAACCGGCGAACGCCTGAACGAAGAAACCTTCAAAATCCACCGCAAAAAAGGCGCCACCGTCATCACCTTCTCCATGCGCGAACAGGACATCGACATGGCCATGGCCGCCCCCGACGTCATCGTCGCCTCCGATGGCTGGATCACCAACGGCAAGGGCCACCCCCGCGCCTCCGGCAGCTACTCCCACGTGCTTGCCACCTACGTCCGCGAACGCAAGGTCATCACGCTCAAAGACGCCATCCGCAAGATGAGCTACCTCCCCGCCGCCCGCCTGGAAAAAATGGTGCCCGAAATGAAGAAGCGCGGCCGCATCAACGTCGGAGCCTTCGCCGACATCACCGTCTTCAACCCCGACACCGTTCAGGACAAATCCACCTATCAAAACGCCGGCCAGTACTCCGAGGGCATCCCCTACGTCCTCGTCAACGGCACCCTCGTCGTCGACGAAAACAAGATCGTCGAAGGCGTCTTCCCCGGCCAACCCGTCATGAGCAAAGTGGTCATCTAGTGGCCACCTGCCAACTCAAAATCACCCTCCAGGGCTCCCGTCCGCCCATCTGGCGCCGCGTCCTGGTGCCCAACACAATCCGCATGGATGCCCTCCACACGGTCATCCAAATCGCCATGGGCTGGACCGATTCCCACTTGCACTCCTTCACCAAAGGCGGCAACTGCTGGACCCTCCCCGACCCCGACGCCTACACCGTCTCCCTCGATCTCGACGAACGCAAATACCGCCTCAAAGAAGTCCTGAAAAAGGTGGGCGACAGCCTCCTCTACGTCTACGACTTTGGCGACGACTGGCGTCACAAAGTCTCGCTCGAAGCCATCGTCCCCGATTCCAAAATCGCCATCCCCACCTGCACCGCCGGTAAAGGCGCCTGCCCCATGGAGGACTCCCGCGGCTACGAACCCGAAGAGGACGACGAACCCGCCCCGCCCTTCTCCGTCGCCGAAGCCGCCGCCGTCCTGGCCGACGAACGTTGGGACCCCGCGACGCTCTAAAGCAACCCGTCCAAAATCGTCGCCAACCCGAACCGGAACGCCTCCTCCACGCTGCCGCCCATCTGGAACAGCCCCTGCAGTTCCATCGTTAAAAACCCGTGCAAAAACGCCACCAGCGTCCGCGCCGCCGGCAGCGCCCGCTCCCGTCCCAACGTCCCTGTCAACACCCCCATCAGCGGCCCCACCGACGCCATTCGCGCACCCATGTCCGCCTCCGCGTCGTACGTAAAAATGAGCGCATACCCCC
>CANIFK010000621.1 GCA_947466555.1 Acidobacteriota bacterium
AAGGGCGCATTGGTCCAGCCCGACCGCTCTGGCTCGATTTGAGATCTTTCCCAGGCGGTAAGTGGGCTTCTGTACGATTCCTGACCTACGAACCCGGCCCCCCGGAGTGCCCTGCGCGGAAGCGCAAAACAACGATAAGGACACTACACTTAATTGGAAGTGCACCCTCAGGGACGCACTGATGCCCCTTGCCAATAGACGAGTCGATAGAGCCAGTTGACACTCGCTGCGTAAGCGCCATAAAAGACTAGGAAGCGGCTTGGCTGACATCATGCCCGGGGACACGTCGTACGATGTATTCCTACGGCTTTAGTAGCGGAATGGATAAATCAACTAAAGCCTGCCGACCATCACCGACAAGGACCCGTTGGACGTACCGGCTGCACGTGGTCAGTGCGACTCAATGTTTAGCTTGGCTAATTTTGAGAATTCTAGCCAGTCTTTATCTGCCAATAACTCATCTTTAGGGAACATGCTTGATATCTCTTCCCTCACAAGCCCTTTCCGTTTATCGAAGTACGAGGCTGCTACTCGCGTTGCTGAAGCCCAGCCCGCGTTGACCCTTCGAAGACGAACAATTTGAGTAAAACGGCCGTTTCTCGCGTCTATGAACACCTTGAAACTCCGGGATGAGACACCCGCCGGGACTGGAAACTCAAACAATGTTGTGATGTACGTGCCGTGCCGGACGTATGGAAGGTTGATGACTCGTTGGACTGAGGCAATGGCTTCGACGAGTCCTTCGCCCCGAAGCTCGGCTTCGTGGACCCTGTCTTGATCTAAGAATTTGATTTGAACTTGAGAAAGGGGGAAGCGTCCGGAGTGGAGTAGATAGGCGGCGAACGTGCCTGGACGGCTGGGGGCAACTAAAAGATAGCAGTAGCTATCGCCACCTGTTTGCTCGTTCAATACGTCCGTTATGGAATAGTTGGGATCGGTGGCCCACTGATAGCAGAATGGAATTGCAATGGATAGGTAGGTTACGCCGATCATAGTCACTCTTAACCTCCGAGACACTTTTGGCAGCCGATCGAGTTTCAGAAACGCAATCGCGAGCAACAGAAACCCTAAGTTTCCGAGGAGGAATTTTTGGATATATGCACTTAGCCAGAATCCCGCAACAAGTTCTACGCCAACGCCGATCGCCAACTGTAACAATGGACTATCTACAGCCCACGTCCCACCTCCGCCGGACGGAGGTGGGGCAGCCGACGTGATCGGCGGCATTTCAGGAACCGTTTCGCGTTCGACAAGAACGTCGGGCTGCACCACAGTCCGTTCTGCTTTTGCCTTTCCTTTGAACTTCCGATTTGGTCGAACGCTCACACTCGAGTCTCCTGAAATCGCAAACACTTCAATTATCCCACGGGCCCACGTTCGTACTTGTTCGACGGGCCGGGATCTAGCAATTCATCAATCGACGTAATCGCGTCCGGCCCCGGTCGCTTGAAGGAATTCGCTTATACTTGCTACTCCAGTCTCATGCCAGAGACCATTCTGGAACTTACCTAGTTGGTTATTGCAAACGCATGATCTATAAACTACTAACCCCGCGCCGTCAGTCGACGGAGCGGACCCGGCACATTAACAAGCTGGCACTGAGTTCAATTGAAAGTTCCACCTTAGGATCGAATGGAAGGTGCCCTGCGAAATGCTGAACCTTTTCACCCAGCCATAGAACTAATCGGAGTCGGCGAGGAGTTCGCGGAGGCGCTTTTTGAGGTCGGGACCGTAGAGGGGGTCGGCCAGGGCGAATTCGACGAAGGTTTCGAAATAGCTGGGGAAGTTGCCGATGTCGTAGCGCTTCTCCTGCTTCGGCAGCTTTAGGGCCAGGACGCGCTTGCCTTCTTCGCAGAGGAGCTGGATGGCGTCGGTGATTTGGATTTCGCCGCGCTTGTCGGGTTGGACTCGGCGGATCATGTCGAAGATTATTGGGGAAAACGCGTAGCGGCCGGCGACGGCCCAGCGGCTGGGGGCTTTGGAGGGGTCGGGCTTTTCGACGAGGTTTTTGATGCGGACCCAGTCGGATTCGCCTTCGCCGGGGTCGACGATGCCGTAGTGTTTCGTCTCGTCGGCGGGCACCTCTTCCACGGCGATGACGCAGCTGGCGCGGAGGACGGTGAAGAGCTCGGACATGCGGGTGACGCAGCGGGAGTTGCCGTGCATGCCGAGGATGGAATCGCCCAAGGCAACGATGAACGGGTTTTCGCCGGCGAAGGATTCGCCGCAGAGAATGGCGTCGCCGAGGCCGCGTTGGACGCGCTGGCGGGTGTAGAAGATCTTGGCGGCCATCTCTTCGAATTTCAGTTCGCCGAGGAGGTCGTCCTTCTTGCCTTCGGTGAGGAGGCGGAGGAGTTCGGGATCGGAATCGAAGTGGTTTTCGATCGACGTTTTGCTGCGTCCGGTGACGAAGAGCATGTTCTCGATCTGGTTCTGGACGAGCTCTTCGGCCACGTATTGGACGATGGGCTTGCGGGCGACGGGGAGCATCTCCTTGGGTTGCGATTTCGTGGCCGGGAGGAGGCGGGTGCCATGTCCGGCGACAGGGATAATTGCGCTGCGAATCACCCTCTCAGGATACAGTGGAAGCGTGGAATGGATTGTTGCGCCGGAGGCGGCTGGACAGCGGCTGGATCATCATTTGCAGTCGCAAATGACGGAATATTCGCGCTCGCGTTTACAGGATTGGGTTCGCGACGGACACGTGACGGTGAACGGGAAGACGGCGAAATCGTCGCTGGTGTTGAAGGGTGGGGAGGCGATTGGGGTGACGCCGGCGAACCTACCGCCGCTGCGGGCGGAGGCGGAGGACCTGCCGTTGGACGTGTTGTACGAAGACGCTGGGGTGATTGGCATCAACAAGCGGGCGGGGATGGTGGTGCATGCGGGCGCCGGGAACCACACGGGCACGATGGTGAATGCGTTGTTGCACCGGTTTGGTGCGCTGTCGAGCGAGGGCGGGGATTTGCGGCCGGGGATTGTGCACCGTTTAGATAAAGAAACGAGCGGGGTGTTGGTGGTGGCGCGGACGGATTCGGCGCACCGCAATTTGGCGGAGCAGTTTCAGACGCGGACGGTGGAGAAGATTTACACGGCGCTGGTGCATGGGGTGATGAAGACTGAGTCGGGGAGGGTGGAGTTGCCGATTACGCGGGACCCGGTGCGGCGGACGCGGATGACGTGCAAGTTGGGCACGGGGCGGCATGCGTTGACGGATTGGAAGGTGCTGCGGCGGTTTGAAAAGCACACGCTGGTGGAGGTGAAGATCGGCACGGGGCGGACGCACCAGATCCGGGTGCATCTGTCGTCGTTGGGGCATCCGATCCTGGGCGATCCGCTGTACGGCGCGCCGGTATCGAAGATTCTGCCGGAGCGGTTTTTTCTGCACGCGACGCGGCTGCGGTTTGTGAGTCCGGCGACGGGGAAGGATGTAACGCTCGTGGCGCCGCTGCCGGGTGAGCTGGTTGGTATCATCGAGTCTGGAAAGCTATGAAAAGGTCCGAATTTCTTGCCGCCATGGGAGGCGCCGCGCTGGGCGCGCAGCAGCCGCCGGTCAACCCCGAAGACGACCGCAACCGCATCGTGCTGGACGTGGCGCGCGTCAACATGCTGTACACGGTTTCCGATAAAAAGGGCCGGTTTGTGACGGATTTGCGCCAGGATGATTTTCAGATCATCGAGGGCAACAAGCTGCAGAAGGTGTTGGAGTTTGCGAAGGAAAGCGACCTGCCGTTGCGGCTGGGGATTCTGGTGGACTCGTCGAACAGTATTCGCGACCGGTTCCGGTTCCAGCAGGACGCGGCGATTGAGTTCGTCAGCCAGGTTATTCGGCCGAAGCAGGACAAGGCCGTGATTGTGGCTTACGACACGTCGGCGGAGCTGGTGGCGGATTTGAGCGGCGACGTGGAAGTGCTGTCGAAGGCCATTCGCGGGCTGCGGCCCGGTGGCGGGACGGCAATGTTCGACGCGATTTTCTTTGCCTGCCGCGACAAGCTGATGCAGGACCAGCCGCGGCATAAGTTCCGGCGCGCGATGATCGTGCT
>CANIFK010000622.1 GCA_947466555.1 Acidobacteriota bacterium
CTCATTGCGCTTTCAAGAGCTGCCGGGCAATCACCAGTTTCTGGATCTCGCTGGTGCCTTCTCCGATGGTCATCAACTTCACGTCCCGATAGAACTTCTCGACCGGATAATCCTTCGTGAAACCGTAGCCGCCGTGGATCTGCACCGCTTCATTGGCGGCCTTGACGGCGATCTCGGAGGCGTAGAGTTTGGCCATGGCCGACTCCGTGTTTACCGATCGGCCCTGATCCTTAAGCCAGGCCGCGCGCTGGACCAACAGGCGCGCCGCGGCGATCTCCGTGGCCATGTCGGCCAGCTTGAACTGGATGGCTTGGAAATCGGAGATCAGGCGCCCAAACTGCTTTCGTTGCTTCGAGTACTTCAGCGACGCGTCAAAGGCACCCTGCGCGATGCCGAGCGAAAGCGCGGCGATTGAGATCCGGCCGCCATCGAGCACGCGGAGCGCATCGACGAAGCCTTCGCCAGCGGTGCCTAGCAGCGCGTCGGCCCCGACGCGGCAATCGGTCAGGATCACCTCACCGGTATCGGAGGCGCGCATGCCGAGCTTGTCTTCCTTCTTGCCGGGGCGGAAGCCCGGGGCGTCTGCTTCAACCAGAAACGCCGAGATGCCGTGGTGGTCCCGTGTCTTGTCGGTCACTGCCATCACCACGCAAACCTGCGCGTAGTGCGCGTTAGTGGTGAAGGTTTTGGTGCCGTTCAGGATCCAGCTGTCGCCATCGCGAACGGCTGTGGTCTTAGTGCCGGCGGCGTCGCTGCCGGCTTCGGGTTCCGTTAACGACCAGCTGCCGAGCCATTCGCCCGAGGCCAGTTTTGGCAGGTATTTCTGCTTCTGTTCCTCGGTGCCGGCGAGGTAGAGATGGTTGGAACACAGCGACGTATGGGCGGCGACGATCAGCGCTACCGAGGGGTCGATGCGGGCGAGTTCCTCGATGACGAGCGCGTATTCGATGTAGCCGTAACCCGCACCGCCAAACTCCTCCGGGAAGATCGAGCCCAGAAGGCCCATCTGGCCGCACTTAGCAATGACGGCGGCCGGGAAGGTGGAATGCTCGTCCCACTCGCGGACGTGCGGCAGAATCTCGGCCTCGGCGAACTCCCGTACTGCTCGCCGCAACTGTTGCTGTTCGTTCGTATACGAGAAGTCCATGTTGCGGGAACCGCCCTTGCTATACGATCTCTTCCTTCACCGGGTCCCAGCGCATGGCGCGGCCTTGGCGATAGCTTTCCACCGCCATGCGGCAGGCGATGGAGATGCGGAAGCCGATCTCGAAGGGGCAGTTCGGTTCCTTGCCGCTGCGGACACAATCGATGAAGTTCTGCATGTGGCCGTTGGGGTTCGTTTTGGTGGTGCCGACGCGCTCGGCGCCCTGCGGGCGGTTCACTTTTTGCGGCCAGTAGCGGACCTGGTTGGCGCGGGTGATGGTGCCTTCGGTGCCCAAGAGATCTTCGGCGAAACCGCGACGATCGTTGCCGAAACCGGAGACCCAGGAGAAGAGAATATCTTCGGGGTGCTCCATGGTGACGGTCATGGTGTCGGGCACTTCACGGCCGTCCTTCCAGATGTAGAGGCCGCCCACCATGTTCACCTGTTTGGGGATCTGCAGGTCGAGCAGTTTGTACCAGATGCTGAGCGTGTGGCACATGTTCTCGTAGACGTTGCCGCCGGAGTAGTCCCAGAAGAAGCGCCAGTTGATGAAGCGATTGGGGTCGAAGTCGCGTTTGGGCGCATCGCCCAGGAACTTGTTCCAGAGGACGTTCTCCGACGTCATGTCGGGATAGACGGGGCGGGACCACTGCGGCTTGCCGACGGGCGTGTTGCGCCAGTGATCGGCGACGATGGCGGTGATCTTGCCCATGCCGCCTTCCTTCAGCCAGCCGCGGGCGTCTTCCACCATGCCTGTGGAGACATGCTGGTGGCCGATGCCGACAACGAGTTTGCGGTTCTTGTTGTAGGCGGCGCGCATGGCCTTGGCGTGTTCGGGATTGAACGCCATGGTCTTTTCCTGGTAGACGTTTTTGCCGGCTTCGATGGAGGCGACGAAGTGTTCTTTGTGCAGGTGCTGCGGGGTGGCGATCAGGACCGCGTCGATGGACTTGTCGTCGAGCATGTAGCGGTAGTCCATGTACGTCTTGGCGCCGGGGGCGACCTTCTTGCCGGCCTCCAGGCGCGCCGTGTAGACGTCGCAGAACGCGGCCATTTCGACGTTCGGGCAGAGCATGGCCTGATGGACCAGTTCCATACCGCGCGCGCCGGGTCCGATGATGCCGACTCGGATTTTGTCGTTCGCGCCGAGGACGCGTCCGGAGGGTTGCGCCGCCGCTGCGAGGCCGGTTGCCACGTTGCCCAAAAAGTTTCTACGGGAATGCATGCTTCTGCCTATTTTATACATCCAGAGCGGTACGGAGTGCGGCTTTCATCGCCGCTTCGTCGGGATCCTGTCCTGTCCAGAGTTGGAAGCCGGTAACGCCTTGGTAGACGAGCATCGACAGGCCGTCCAAAACGGGGAGGTTGCGGGCGCGGGCGGCGGCGAGGAGCCGGGTTTCCGGCGGGTTGAAAACCGCGTCGCAAACCAGGCAATGCGGCGGCAGGTTTCCTAGTTGTATAGACGGCATGGCGTCGACGTCGGGGTACAGGCCGATGGAGGTGGCGTTGACGAGGATGTCGGTAGTTGCTGGGATTTCGTGGTTTTCGAGCCAGGGTTCGAAGCGGATGGGTCCGCCGGTTTTGGCGGCGAGATCGGCGACCATGGCCTGGCCGCGATCGATGGTGCGGTTGAGGACGAGGAGGTCGGCCACGCCGGCTAGGAGGAGTTCGGTCGAGATGGCGCGGGCGGCGCCGCCGGCGCCGAGGAGGACGACGCGTTTGTTTTTCGGGTCGATTTTTGCGTCCTGGCGGACGCCGCGGAGGAAGCCTTTGCCGTCGGTATTTTCGCCGATGAACTTGTCGCCATCGCGGCGGACGGTGTTGACGGCGCCGATGAGTTCCGCTTCGCGGGAGAGCGAGTCGAGCAAAGGGATGACGGCGACTTTGTGCGGGATGGTGCAGTTAAAACCTTGCCAGCCCATGGCGCGGGCGCCGTTGACGGCTTTTTCAAGGTCTTCGGGGGCGACTTCGATGGTGAGGTAGCGCCACGCCAATCCAGCCTTTTGAAAGGCCGCTTCCTGCATTTCGCCGGTGGGGTTTTCGGCGACTGGTTGCCCGAAGCAGGCAACCAGTTCCGATTTGAAGTTTTTCGCCATGGTTCTGGCGATTTTATCAGGCTAGACTTCGTCGACGAGGTGGCCGGAGACGCAGATCTCGAGGAACGTGGGCGTGTTCTGGCCGGGCGCGGGCAGGGTGGGGCCGCTGACCATCCGGAGCCGAACGGCCTGATTGGCGGAGATGTAGAGCCGTACATTGTGGAGACCGCTCAGGACGACCCCTTCGGAGGCGAGTGGACTTTGAAGGGGCCACATGGTCAAAGGGAGGACGTACATGTTGGTGAATCCGATTCCGGGGTAGGTGAGGCGGAGGTCGAAGAGTCCGGTGGCGCGAGAGTTGACGGAAATGGTTTCGATGACGAGGCGTTTGCCGGCGGGGACGGCGAAGAGGTCGTATTCGATCAGACCGGTGCCGGCGGGGTTGATGATCTTCTTGTAGAACGAGAAGGGTTCGTGCGGCGCCTGGACCAGGACGGGAACGGCGTTCTTGACGGTGTTGTTGACAACGACCGGGGTGTCCGCCGCGCTCAGGCTGAGGGCGAGGAAGAAGAAGGGAAGTAAGTGTTTCATGTGTGTTGGCTCCTGAATCCATTCAAACCGGAGCGGGGAAGTTACTTGGCAGGGAGTTCTCAGCGAGTTCTCATCGATTTGTAAGTGGCCGTTGTTACAGGCAAAATGGGACGGTGACGCGGATTTTCATTTTTGTCTTTTTGGCGCTGGCGGGTTGTACGGTGACGACGACGGCGGACGATGCGTATGGCAACCGGATTCAAACGCCGCCGTTTTGGAAGATGCTGCCCGGGACGGCGACGGAGGTCAATGTGGCGACGAGTAA
>CANIFK010000623.1 GCA_947466555.1 Acidobacteriota bacterium
CAGGAAGTTGTAGCCGATGTCAGCCCAGCCGTTGCCCTTGACGTGGAGTTCCCAGAAGGAACGCATGAGCGCAGGGTAGTCGGTGGCGCTATTGGCGCTCGCCGTATGGTGAACGATCAGATGCGTCGGCCGCGTCGTCGTAGGATCGGAGCCCTTGGGGCAGACGAACGGTGCCGGGCACCACGCGGCGCGGCCCTGAATACCGGGCTCGGTGGCCTGTCGGGGCGTAACGCCGGGGTCGATCAGCAGCACGCGATCAGAGTCCGGCAGTCCCTGGATTTCGGCAAAGCGAAAGGGCGTGTCGATCCAGACGAGCGTCCCGGATTCGGGATCCGTTGTGGTCTCCAGCCAGTTGGACCAGGCCTGCCCGTCAGCAGAGGTACGGACACGGATATGGCGGTGATCCCCGCCGGCCGGGATGCCGAGAGCGCGCGCCTGGGCGGGCGTGGACACACTGCGGGTACCGGCCGCGGAGAGCGTCGCGGCAGCGGCCAGCAGCAGCGCTGTTAGCCCTTGACTTCGCACTTGGCGGCGTCCCAAACGAAGGTCTTCTTTTCGAAGTAGCTCCGGTTGCTGAGGAGCGCGGGCCCGGCGGCGCGCAAGCCGAACAGAGCGTCTTCGGTGACCGGCTTCCGGGACCGGACTGCCTGCAGGAAGTTCCGATGGTGATCGTAGTGATCGCTGTAGCCGCGGGGCGCGCGGTAGGTGTCCTCGGGCTGCGAGAGCATCCCATCGGCGGTGGCCGGCTTGCCCGGGTACTTGGAGCGGTAGTCCTTCAGGAACTCCTCCTGCACGCGGCGCGGGAAGGTGCCGATGGTGTAGCCGGGTTCGTTTTCCCGGTTGATCTTTGAGATCGAAACGGTGCCTCCCACCGTCATAATCCCCTCGGAGCCGACAAAGCGGAAGCCGCTGGTTTCCCCGGCGCCATTGACAAAGTTGACGCGCAGGGCGAGGTTGAACTTGGGGTAGTCGTAGACGCCCATCATCACGTCGGGGACATCGCGGCCATCCTTCCAGTAGCGCAGCCCGCCGGTGGCGAAGACGCGGTTGGGGCCCTGGGAGCCGGTGATGTAGTGGAGCCCGGAGAAAAGGTGGACAAACAGGTCACCGGCAACGCCGGTGCCGTAGTCCTGATAGTTGCGCCAGCGGAACAGCCGGACGGGTTCAAAGCCGCGTTTCGGCGCGGAGCCAAGAAAACGATCCCAATCGACATTGGCCGGCGAGGCGTCAGGCGGAACGGAGTACTGCCACGCGCCAAGCGCGGAGTTCCGATCCCACCACGCTTCCACTAAGTTCAGTTCGCCAATGGTCCCCGCGGCGAGTAACTCGCGGGCCTTGTCGTAAATGATCGATGATACCCGCTGACTGCCGACCTGAATGATCCGGTTAGTCTTAGCGGCGGTGTCGATAACGGTGTGTCCATCGGCGACCTTCTGGACCATCGGTTTTTCGCAGTAGACGTCTTTGCCGGCGTTCATGGCATCGATGGCGATCCGCGCGTGCCAGTGGTCGGGGGTGCCAATGATGACGGCGTCGATATCCTTCTTGGCCAGGAGCTCGCGGTAGTCGCGGGTGGTCTGGATATGGGAGCCCCAGATCTCCTTCGCCCGAGTCAGCCGCCCGTCGTAGATATCGGCCACAGCAACGAGCTCAGCGAGGCCCGTGCTGATGGCAGTGTTGGCATCGCCGGAGCCCATGCCGCCGGCGCCGATGAGGGCAAGGCGGATCTTATCGTTCGGGCTGGTTTGCGCGAGAGCGGCGGGCACCGCGGCGGAGGCGGCAAGGAAGTGGCGGCGGGTGGGCATGGTAGTTCTCCCTTCGATTGTATGCCTGACAAGCGGATAGAATGGTGCCACCTGTCCTATGATTCGTCCCGTCACGATTTTTCCTTTGCTCGCCTTTTCGCTTGCTGGAGCCGTGCTGCCCGATGGGCCCGGTAAGGCTGAGACTTCCCGGGTCTGTGGGAAATGCCACTCGCTCGACCAGGCCGTTTCGCTGCGCCTTTCGCGCGCTGGGTGGACCGAGTCCATCGGCAAAATGGTGAACCTGGGGGCGCAGGGTACCGAAGCGGAGTTCTCGGCGGTTCTGGACTATCTGACAGCCAACTTCGGGGCGGCCGCGGTGGCTGGAGAGGGTCGGACGGAAGGCATCGCGCTGGTTGCCGGTTGGATGGGGCCGGAGGCGCCGGCTCGGGCTGCGATGCCCACTGGTGGCCATCCTGTCGATCCCGCTCGCGAGTGGCAGACCTATGGCCATGACGCCGGTGCCATGCGGTTCTCGCCGCTCGCGCAGATCACCCCGGAGAACGTGGCGAAACTGAAGGTGGCGTGGGTGTATCACCTGAAGCCCAAAGGTTTCACGGCGGCCCCGATGGCGGCACGCCGCGCCGCCAATGCGCCCGTGGGCGATGAGCCGGAACCGGCCGGCGGACGGCCTCGGGCCGGGGCGATGTTCGGCACCGGGTTTCGGCCCAGTTCCGTTACTCCGTTGGTGATTCGCGGGGTCATGTATGTCACCACGCCCTATCAGCGTGTGGCCGCGCTGGACCCCGTAACGGGCGGCGAAATTTGGAGTTTCGCGCTGCCCTCGGGCGTGCCTTCGACGCGCGGGTTGGAGTACTGGCCGGGCGATGGAAAGACGCCGGCGCAGGTGGTGTTTGGGTCGAGCGATGGGAAGCTGTATTCGCTGGACGCCAAGACCGGGAAGCCGAACCTCGCGTTCGGGGATAACGGCGTGATCAACCTGAACACCGAAGCCATTATGCATGGCATTCCGGGGCGCAATGCGATGACGTCGCCTCCTCTGGCCTATAAGCACCTGGTGATCACGGGCGGTACGACGCAGGAGAATCCGCCGCTGGGGCCGGCGGGCGATGTGCGGGCCTGGGACATGCGGACGGGCAAGCTGGTTTGGACGTTCCACTCCGTGCCGCAGCCGGGGGAGAAGTTCCACGACACGTGGCCGGGGGAGAGCTGGAAGAACCGGTCAGGCGTGAATGTGTGGACTTTCCTGACCGTGGATGCCAAGCGGGGAATTGTGTACATGCCGTTCGGCGCGCCATCGGTGGACCAGTATGGCGGAGACCGGCCGGGCGATAACTTGTTCGGGTCGTCACTCGTGGCTGCGGATGCGAACACGGGTAAGTACCTGTGGCATTTCCAGGTTGTCCACCATGACATATGGGACACCGACTTAACCGCGGCGCCCGCGCTGTTCGACGTGAAGCAGGGCGGCAAAACGATCCCGGCCGTAGCGGCGGTGAGTAAGAACGGGCTGTTGTTCCTGCTGGACCGGGTGACGGGGAAACCGATTTACGGGGTGGAAGAACGGCCCGTGGCGGCGAGCCAGGTGCCATTGGAAAAGGCGTCGAAGACGCAGCCGTTCCCGTTGAAACCGGCGCCGCTGTCGCGCATGGCGTTTTCCCCGGAGGAGGTGGCGACTGTGACTCCCGAGATTGAGAAGGCTTGCCGGAAGTTGCTGACGGGCATGCAGACGGGCGGGCCGTATTTGCCGCCGGCGTATAACCGGCTGCGGGTGCAGTTCCCGGGGAATCACGGGGGCGTGAACTGGGGCGGGGTATCGGTGAATCCGCAAATGGGACTGCTGTTCGTGAACGTCAATGAACTGGGCCAGGTGTCCGGACTGCAGGACCATGACCCGAAGACCGGGGCAGCGATGGCGGCAGGGCAGGGAAACCGGGTGGACCCGGGCGGCCCGTACGAGGGCTTTTCCGGCGGCGGACGGTTTAGCGTGCGGATGCTGGGGCCGCAGCAGCTGCCGTGCCAGCAGCCGCCGTGGGGAGAACTGGTGGCGGTGAATGTGAACACCGGGGACATCGCCTGGAAGGTGCCGTTGGGGGTGACCGATAACTTGCCGGAGGGGAAGAACCTGACGGGCCGGCCGGGGAATGGGGGCACCATTACGACCGCCTCCGGACTGGTGTTTGTGGGGGCGACCGATGACGGGCGTTTCCGGGCGTTCGATGGGCGGAACGGGAAGGAGTTGTGGACGGTGCGGCTACCGGGCGCGGCGGAGG
>CANIFK010000624.1 GCA_947466555.1 Acidobacteriota bacterium
CGTCTCGCCCCCCCGCCCGCCACAAACCCAGTCCCCCCAACACAACTCTTTGGCCCCCCTCGTGCTACGTCCCAGAATGCAGGCCCAGCCCGCAAAACACCGGCGAACCAAGGAACCCCAGAATATGTCGAACCGAAAACACAACGGATCCAGCGACCAGCACCACCAACGGTCTGCCGAAATGCACGACAACCCCGCTCACGTCCACCTCGTCGCCGCCGCCGAAACACACGGCAATCAGAACCACCACGACCTCGCCCTCCGCGCCCACAGCCTCTGGGAAGCCCGCGGTCGGCCCGAAGGCTCCCCCGACGAAGACTGGTTCCACGCCGCCCAACAAATCCCCCGCTAAGGACACACGAAAATGACTGACAAGAACGCAATCGTCGCCATCTACGCCACCCACCTCGACGCCGAACAAGGCGTCAAGGAACTCGAACGCGCCGGCGTCGACATGCACGCCCTCTCCATCATCGGCAAAGGCACCCATACCGACGAACACGTCGTCGGCTACTACAACACCGGCGACCGCATGAAATACTGGGGCGCCACCGGCGCCGTCTGGGGCGGCTTCTGGGGCATGCTCTTCGGCTCGGCCTTCTTCGCCATCCCCGGCCTCGGCCCCATCCTCGCCGCCGGGCCCATCGTCGCCTGGATCGTCGGTGCCCTCGAAGGAGCTGCCATCCTCGGCGGCATGAGCGCCCTCGGCGCCGGCCTTGTCGGCATGGGCATCCCAAAGGATAGCGTCATCGAATACGAGTTGGCCCTGAAAACCGACAAGTATCTGTTACTCGTCAATGGCACCGCCGCCGAAGTCGATACGGCCCGGTCCATCCTCGAAAAGACCAGCCCGCTCAACGCCAGGGTCCACACCAGCCAGATGGCCGCCGCCGGCGCCCGCTAACCCGCCACACATCAGGGCATCGTGCAAACACTCCTCCTCCTGGCCCTCGCCGGCCACGGGCTGCTGCATCTGCTGGGCCCCGCCAAGGCCTTCGGCCTCGCCGCTCTCCCGCAGCTCACTCAGCCCATCTCGAAACCAGCGGCCGTGCTCTGGCTGCTCGCCGCCGCGGCCACCCTCGCCACCGCCGCCGCCATCCCACTCTGGCCCCAGCGGTGGTGGCTGGTCGCCGCCATCGCCATCCCCCTCTCCCAGGCCGCCATCGCCACCTCCTGGCAGGACGCCAAGTTCGGCACCATCCCCAACCTCGTCCTGCTCACCTTCGCCGTCATCCACTTCGCGCGCACCTGAATCGCGCCGGAACCAACCAAACCATAGGGCCCCAGGAGGGCCCATCACATGCTCACCAACAACGAAGCTCTGAAGGGAATGGTGCTCCGCGCCACCGACGGCGAAATCGGCACCGTCGACGATCTCTACTTCGACGACCAACGCTGGACCGTCCGCTACCTCACCGTCGAAACCGGCAGCTGGCTCAGCGGCCGCAAGGTCCTCATCTCGCCCCATTCCATCCTGCAAACCGACGCCAAGGCCGGCCGCATCGATGTCTCTCTCACCCGCAAGCAGGTCGAAAACGCCCCGCACATCGACACCCACCGCCCCGTCTCCCGCCAGCACGAGCTCGATTACGCCAGCTACTACGGCTATGCCAACTACTGGGACGGCCCCTCCTATATCCCCGTCCTCGCCCCCGGCTTCGTCATCGAACGCCCCCCCGCCAACCCGGCCGACTCACACCTCCGCAGCACCCACGCCGTCGCCGGCTATCACATCGACGCCCTGGACGGCGACATCGGCCACGTCGCCCGCTTCCTCATCGACGATGCCTCCTGGCAGATCCGCTACCTCGAAGTCGCCACCCGCAACTGGTGGCCGGGCAAAAAAGTGCTGCTCTCCCCGGCCTGGATCGAACGCGTCAGCTGGGAGGAGTCCAAGGTCTTCGTCGCCCTCACACGCAACACCATCGAAACCTGCCCCGAATACATCGACTCGCTCCCCCTCACCCGCGAATACGAAAACAAAGTCTACTTCCACTACGGCCACCCGCCTTATTGGGTAGAAGAGGAGAAACAGCGGGCCGCCCGAGCGTAAAATAACAGCACCGATGCGTAGCCTCGTTCTCCTCTCCCTCCTGCCGCTTCTCGCCGCCCAGCCCGTCGTCGAAAAGCACGAGATGCTTCCCATGAGGGATGGAACGAGGCTATCGGTCTATCTCTACCTCCCCGAAGGCCCCGGCCCCTGGCCCGTGCTCTACGAGCAGCGCTACTCCAACGTCACCGTCGAATCCAGCCGCAAAAACTACATCGCCCTCGCGCAAAAAGGCTACGTCGTCGCCGTCCAAAACTTCCGAGGCGCCCAGAAATCCGAAGGCGTCTACACCGGCTACCGCGCCCTCGGCTGGGGTCCCCAAAAGGATAGCTACGATACGGTGGAATGGCTCGCCAAACAGCCCTGGTCCACCGGCAAAATCGGCACCTTCGGCGGGTCCCAGGCCGGCTACGCCCAGAACTTCCTCGCCGTCACCCAGCCGCCCCACCTCGTCGCCCAATACATGACCGATACCGGCCAAAGCCTCTTCCATCTGGGCTACCGCCGAGGCGGCACCGCCCGCCGCATGGCCTTCGACGAAGCCCGCGACCCCCGCGACGCCATCGCCCTCAACCACGCCATCTTCAACCACTCCGTCTACGACGACTACTGGAAGCTCGAAGACACCACCCTCCACTACGACAAGATGAAGGTTCCCTGCTTCACCCTCGGCAGCTGGTACGACTTCATGAACGTCGGGTCCATCGAAAGCTACATCGGCCGCAAACAACACAACAGCCAGCAGCAACTCCTCATCGGCCCCTGGCTCCACGGCTCCAGCTACCGCCACACCGGCCCCGTCGGCGATCTCACCTATCCAGCCAACTCCGCCTTCCCCGTCTGGGACCACATGGTCCGCTGGTTCGATCACTATCTCAAAGGCGTGGATAACGGCGTCGACCGCGAACCCAAGGTCCGCTACTACGTCATGGGCGCCAACGTCTGGCGCGAAGCGAAGGATTGGCCCATCCCCGCCCAACCAACGGCCTACTACCTGGGCGCCAACACCCTCACCACCGCCAAGCCGAAAGGCCCGAAAACAACCACCTACGTAAGTGACCCCGCCAACCCCGCCCCCATCTCCGGCCGTGCCTTCCCCGGCGCCCGCGACGCAAGGTCCCACGAAGCCCACCCCGGCGTCCGCACCTTCACAACAGAAGAACTGAAGGAACCCATCGAATGGACCGGCCAGGTGAAAGCGGAGCTATACGTCTCCTCCACCGCCCCCGATAGCGACTTCATCGTCCGCGTGACGGACGTCTATCCCGACGGCCGATCGATCCTGATCATCGACAACATCCGCCGCGCCCGCTTCCGCGACTCCTGGGAAAAGGAATCGCTCATGAAGCCCGGCCAGATCTACAAAGTGGCCCTCGAAGTCGGCTGGCTCAGCCAGGTCTTCGAAAAGGGGCACCGCATCCGCGTCACCATCGCCAGCACCGGCACCCCGTTCTACGATGTGAACCCACAAACCGGCGAAAAGATCACCTACGAACCGGCAACAAAAACGCAGGTAGCCACCCAAACCATCCACCACGGCGGCGCGCACCTCTCCCGCATCCTCGCGCCCGTGAAGAAGTAACTTACTTCACCGCAACGAACTTGATACAAATCGGCACCGGCGAAGAAACAGTCTGCCCAGTCGGCGTCAGCCGGCCCGTCTTCGGGTCAATCCGAAAAACGACAATCGTGTCCGTATCCTGGTTCGCCGCCAGCAGAAACTTCCCCGAAGGATCAATGCTGAAGTTCCGCGGAATCTTCCCCTGAGTCGAGATATTCTCCAGCAGCGTCAACCGCCCATCGGCGGCAATCGAGAAAACCGCAATCGTGTCATGCCCACGATTGGAGCCATACAAAAACTTGCCCGAAGGATGCACCTGCACCTCGGCGGTGGACATGGCGTCCGTAACAGCCACCCCCGCCGGCAGCGTCGAAACGGTCTGAATCTCCCGCAAAACGCCCTTCTTCGAGTCATAAGTGAA
>CANIFK010000625.1 GCA_947466555.1 Acidobacteriota bacterium
AGATCCTTGTTCTCGCTCCCCATCCCATACGCCAGCCACGCCCCAATCGACGGCCGACCCGCCAACTGAAACCCCGTCTGCAAAAACGTGATCCCAGGATCGTGATTGATCTGCTCCGTATGCATCGACTTAATGAAGCACAGCTTATCGGCCACCTTCGCCGTATGCGGCAACAGCGAACTCAGCCACGCCCCGCTCTGCCCGTGCTGCTTGAACTCGTAAATCGATTGCGCCACCGGAAACTTCGTCTGCGTCGCCGTCATCGCCGTCAGCCGCTGCCCGCCGCGAATCGACGCCGGCAACTCCGTCTTGTGCAACTCCGCCAGCCGCGGCTTATAGTCGAACAAATCAATCTGCGACGGCCCGCCGTACATGAACAGGTAGATAACGCGCTTGGCCTTTGGCGCAAAATGCGGCAACGTCCCATCGGCCGCCAGCAGCGACTGCGCCGCCGCCAAGGTCAGAAAATTTCGCCGGCTCTGCATCGTCATTACTCCTTCGTCACCGCGGCGTCGAGATTCAGAATCATGCTCGTCACCGTACTCCACGCCGCCAACTCCGCCGGGTCCACGCCGGCCGGCCGAGGCGCCTCACCCTGTTGCAACAACGCCGTCGCGTCCGCCGGCTTCGTCCGGAACCGGTCCTGCGCATAGGCCAACATCGTCCGCAACGGCTTCGCCTCGCCCTCGCGCGGAGCCCGCGCCAACACCAGCTCAAAGGCCCGCTCAATCCTTCGGTTCGTATCCGGCGCTTCCGTCAAAACCCGCTGCGCCAACACCCGCGCCGCCTCCAGAAACTGCTCGTCATTCATCAAATGCAGCGCCTGCAACGGCGTGTTCGTGCGCCCTTCCCGCACCGTGCAACTCTCGCGCAACGCCGAATCGAAGGTCGCCATAAACGGCGGCGGCGAAGTCCGCCGCCAGAACGTATACACGCTCCGCCGGTACAGCCCCTCGCCCTTGTCCGTCTTGTACTCGCCCCCGCCATTCTCGCTCCACAGTCCCGCCGGCTGGTACGGCTTCACCGAAGCCCCGCCCTGCTTGTTCACCAACAAACCGGCCACCGCCAGCGCCTGATCGCGAATCATCTCCGCGCTCAATCGGAACCGCGGCCCGCGCGCCAGCAACCGGTTCTCCGGATCCTTGTCCCGCAACTCCGCCGTCGCAATCGACGTCTGCCGGTACGTCTCGCTCAGCAGCATCGTCTTCCACAACCGCTTCACATTCCAGCCGCTATCCATGAAGTCCAACGCCAGCCAATCCAGCAGTTCCGGATGGCTCGGGAAATCCCCCTGCGATCCGAAATCCTCCGCCGTCTTCACCAGCCCCACGCCAAACGCCATCTGCCAAATCCGGTTCACCGTCACCCGCGCCGTCAGCGGATTGTCGCGGGAAACCAGCCAATCGGCCAGCCCCAAACGGTTCGCCGGCGCGCCTGCGGGCAAAGGATGCAATGCCGCCGGAACCAGCCGCTCCACCTTGTCGCCAAACTTGTCGTAAGCCCCGCGAACGCGCAGGAAAGTGTCGACTTTCTCCGCCCGCTCCGCCATTACCATCACCGTAGGAACCGTATGTTCATACGCTTCTAATTCGTCCATCCCGCGCTTCACCGCCGCCCGCGCATCGCGCACCGACGCATCCGCGCCCAGCTCAAAAAACGCCTGCCGCAAATACTGCCGTTGCATCTCATTCCGTTGCCCCACCGGCACCCGCGCAATCTTACCCAACGGGTCAGGCACCGCCAGCATCGCCACATCCACGGCCCGCAGCACGCGCGAATACGCGCGGAACCCGCTGATCTCCCCCGTGAACTTTTTCTCCCAGCCGCCGCCGCCGCCAAACACCAGTTTCCCCGGCCGCTTGAAGTCCTGGTTCAACGCGTCCAACGGCGCGTCCAGTTCCCAAGCCTCCCCGTCCACATACAGCTTCACGCCCGTCGCATACCGGGTCCCATCGTAGGTCACCGTCACGTGGTAAGACTTGTTCTTCTCCAATGCCCGCTTGCTCTCCAGCAGCATCGCATCGTCCAACCGGCGCACCGCGAACTGCACCTGAATCTTTCCGTTTTCGAGATTCAATCCATACCCAGCCGGGTTCGCCTCATCGTCCGCCATCCGGTGCAGAATCACACCGTCGCCCGTCGTTGTCGTCATCCGGAAGGTCAGCGAAAAGCGGTCCTGAAACCCGTACTCGGCGTACTCGCCCGCATCAAAACTCTTCGCGCCATCGAAGCGCACCGGCGTTGCCAGCAGCTCCGCCCCCAGCAACTCCCGCGACGTCCACACCGCGTCCGCCGCCAGGCTCTTCTCCCACTTCGCCTGCGCCGCCGTCATCCGCGGCTCCATCTCCTTAAACCGCTTCTCAGCCCCGGCCAACTGCCCGCGCAGCGCGTTCAACTTCACTTCCTGGTCCGGCGTCGGCGCCGCCACCAGCGGCGGCGAATTCCCATACTTCAAATACCGCCCCGGCTCGCCAATGTTGTTGAAGTACGAAAAGAACTGGTAATACTCTTTCTGCGTGATCGGATCGTACTTGTGGTTGTGGCAACGCGCGCACCCAACCGTCAGCCCCAAAAACACAGTCGACATCGTCTCCACCCGGTCGGCGGCATACTCCATCAAATACTCTTCCGCCACAATCCCGCCCTCGGAATTCCCGCGATGATTGCGGCTGAACCCGGTGGCAATCTTCTGCGCCAGCGTCGCGTTCGGCAACAAATCGCCCGCAATCTGCTCTCGCACAAACTGGTCGAACGGCATGTTCTTGTGGAACGAATCAATCACCCAGTCGCGCCACCGCCACATGATCCGGTCGGCGTCGGTCTGGTACCCATTCGTATCGGCATACCGCGAAGCGTCCAGCCAGCGGATCGCCATCCGCTCGGCATACCGCGGGCTCCGGAGCAGCCGGTCGATCACTTTCTCGTAAGCCCCGGCCGACGAATCCCCCACAAACGCCGCCACCTCTTCCGGCGTCGGCGGCAACCCAGTCACATCAAACGTCACCCGCCGGATCCACGTCCGCCGGTCCGCCGCGGCCGCTGGTTGCAAGCCTTCCTTCGCCAACCGCTGCCGCACAAAATAGTCAATCGCGTTCCGCCCCGCCGGCACATCCGCCTTTAGCGGCGAAATGAACGACCAATGTTTTTGCCAAACCGCGCCCTCCTGGATCCACCGCTCCAGCAGCGCAATCTCGGACTCTTTCAATCCCGCGCCCGTGTGCACCGGTGGCATGCGCAGCGCCTTGTTCGCCGTCCGCAGGCGCGTCAACAACGCGCTCTCCTCCGGCTTCCCGGGCACAATCGCCCGCCGCCCGCCGCCCAGGTCGCCCTTTGCCGAATCCTCGCGATCCAGCCGCAGCCGGATCCCTTTATTCGCCGCGTCCTGCCCGTGACAAGTCAGGCATTTATCGGAAAAAATCGGCCGGACATCGCGGTTAAACTGCAGAGGCTGCGCCCCAACGCAAACGGCCAGAAATACGAAGGCGGCAATGAATGTGAATCGTCCCATTCTCTTGCCGCCCAGTATATTAAATTCTTACTTCTTGCCGATGGCGATTAACTGATTCCGGTTCACCACGAACATGCTACCGTTCGCGGGCACCGGCGTCGAGTAGATGGAACTCTCCAGGCTCGATTCAAACAGCAACTTCTTCGTCCGGCCGGTAGCCAGCACCGCAATGTCGCCGTCTTCATCACCCAGATACACCTTCCCGTCAATCACAATCGCCGAACCCCACACCGCCGCCAGCATGTCGTGGTTCCACAACTCCTGTCCCGTCTTGGCGTCCAAACAATGCAGGAAGCCCGAGAAATCGGCGTAGTACAGCAGCCCTTCGTGCAGCGCGCCCGTCGAAATCGAACGCCGGATCTTGTCGAAGTGCCAGATCAAACCGGTCTTCGTAATGTCGCCGCGCTTGGTCCCGTCAATCGCGTACAAGTGCCCCGGCCCTTCCCCGTGTTCGGGATCCTGGCCATTGCAAATATAAACGATTCCGTCCTTGA
>CANIFK010000626.1 GCA_947466555.1 Acidobacteriota bacterium
CGTCATGTGGTGCGAGGTCAGGTCCGGGGCTTTGCCTTTGGGCGAATGGCAGCCGGCACAGCGCGCCTCGAACGCGGCCTTGCCCAGCGGCGCGTCCGTGGCCGCCACGGGATTTTTCAACGCCTTCGCCGCCGCCGGGGCGTGCGACTTCCCCTTTGCATCGTGTCCGTACAGGCTCGCGGCTAACAGCACCAACAGTACAGCTCTCATCTCAATCTCCCATGAAGTGCAGCGCCAACGTCCGCTTATGGGGCGAACGGCGATGCTCGAACACATAGATTCCCTGCCACGTTCCCAACACCAGACGGCCGTTCATCACCGGGATACTCAACTGCGTCGCCGTCAGCGCCGCGCGGATGTGCGCCGGCATGTCATCGGGGCCTTCGAGCGTGTGGCGGAAGTGCGGATCGTTCTCCTTCACCAGCCGGCCGAACCACTCGTTCAGGTCCGATACCACGTCCGGATCCGCGTTCTCCTGCACCGTCAGCGAGGCTGACGTATGGCGAATAAACAGCGTCACCAACCCGGTATGCGCGGCTTGTTCGGCCACCCAGCGCTCCACGTCCTCGGTGAACTCATAGAGCCCTTTCCCGCGGGTCGTGATCGTCAGCGCTGTGACCGCCTGCCTCACTCCACCGTTACCGATTTGGCCAGATTGCGCGGCTGATCCACGTCGCAGCCAAGCCGTACGGCGATGTGATAAGCCAGCAACTGCAGCGGCACGATCTCGAGCAACGGCAGCAGCATCTCCGAGGTGGTCGGGATCTCGATGGCGTAGCTGCACATCTTGCGGGCGTCCTCGTCCCCTTCGTTGATGATGCCGATGACGATGCCTTCGCGGGCCTTCACTTCCTGGATGTTCGACAGCGTCTTCTCGTAGCGGATGCGGCTCGACGGGTCGGCCGGGTCGTAGGCGGCGAGCACAACGACGGGAAGCTTCTCGTCGATCAGGGCGTTCGGCCCGTGCTTCATCTCGCCGGCCGGGTAGCCCTCGGCGTGGATGTAGCTGATCTCCTTCAGCTTCAGCGCGCCTTCGAGCGCGATCGGGAAGTGGATGCCGCGGCCCAGATACAGAAAGTCCGTGGCGCGGAACAGCGCCTTGGCGATGTCCTCGTAGTGGTTATCCTTGCTCAGCAGATGCTCCAGCTTGCCTGGCAGGCGGACCAGTTCGCCGACCAGTTCGAGCGACGCCGCGTCGCTCAGCGTGCCGCGCTTCTGGCCCAGGTACATGGCCAGGATGAACAGCGCCGTGACCTGCGAAGTAAACGCCTTGGTGGACGCCACGCCGATCTCCGGGCCCGCATGGGTCAACAGTGTGCCCGACGCTTCGCGCGGGATCATAGACCCGATCACGTTACAGATGGCCAGCGTCTTTGAGCCCTTCTGCTTGGCCTCGCGCTGCGCGGCGATCGTATCGGCCGTTTCGCCGGATTGAGAGATCACCACGGTGAGCGTCTTGTCGTTCACGATCGGATCGCGGTAGCGGAACTCGCTGCCGTAGTCGACTTCGACGGGCAGGCGCGCCAGCCGCTCGATCATAAACTTGCCGGCGAGGCCAGCGTGCCAACTGGTGCCACAGGCGACGATGCGGATCTGCTGGAAGCCGGCGAACTCCTCCGGCGTGATGGCCATCTCTTCGAGGAAGATGTGGCCGGACTCCTGCCCAACGCGGCCCAGGATGGTATCCCGGACAGCGCGCGGCTGCTCGTAGATCTCCTTGAGCATGAAGTGCTTGTAGCCGCCCTTTTCCGCCAGGATCGGATCCCACAAAATGTGGGTGACCTGGCGCTTGATGGGCGTGCCTTCGAAGTCCATCAGCCGCACGCCTTCTTCGGTGACAACGGCGAGGTCGCCGTCATCGAGAAAGAACATGTCGCGCGTATGGCTGAGGATGGCGGGCACATCGGACGCCACGAAGTACTCGTTCTCGCCGAGGCCGATGACCACGGGCGGACCGTTCCGGGCGGCGATGATCTTGCCCGGTTCGTCGCAGGACATGATGGCCAGCGCAAAGACACCGTTGATGCGCTTGACGGTGGTCCGCACCGCCTCTTCAAAACTCTGGCCTTCCGCGAGGTAGACCTCGACCAGATGGGCCACCACTTCCGTATCCGTCTCCGTGACGAAGACGTGGCCGCGGTGTTCGAGCTCACGGCGCAGGTCGAGGTAGTTTTCGACGATGCCATTGTGGACCAGCACCACCTTGCGCGCCGGGCCGGTGTGCGGGTGGGCGTTCTCTTCCGTGGGCCGGCCGTGGGTGGCCCAGCGGGTGTGGCCGATGCCGAAGTGGCCCTCGACAGGGGAGAGCTGCACGGCCTCTTCCAGATTGTGGAGTTTGCCGGAGGCGCGCCGGATGGTTAAACTACCATCGGCGCCGACCACGGCGATGCCGGCGGAATCGTAACCGCGGTATTCCAGCCGCCGAAGACCTTCCAAAACAATTGGCGCGGTCTTCCGGCGCCCGACGTACCCGACGATTCCACACATAGGCTGATGATTACTCCTCGATATCTAATCGGTAGTCCTCGATCACAGGATTAGCCAGAATTTCCCGGGCAATCAAATCTATTTCGGCGCGCACGGCGGCGGGATCAGAGCCATCGGCGATGTCGATCTCAAAATACTTGCCCTGCCGCACATCGGCAATCGAGCTATGTCCCATGCCGCGCAGGGCCTGGCAAACGGTCTTGCCTTGCGCATCCAACACGGTCTTTTTCAACGTCACATATACGTGGGCTTTCATGGATTCTTTCATTGTACGAGACAATATCGGCAATGCCTAAACTCGCATCTAAAACCGCTATCGTCACCGGAGGCGCATCCGGTATCGGCCTCGCCATTTGCAAGCTGTTTGCCCAGGAGGGCGCGGCTGTGGAGATTCTGGACCGCAACGTGGAGGAGATGACCAAGGCCGTGGCCGAGATCACCGCCGCCGGTGGCGTGGCCAACGCCGTCAGCTGCGACGTCACCGACGCCGCTCAGGTGGACGCCGTCATCACCGAGATCCACTCGCGGCGCGGCCAGATCGACATCCTTGTGAACAACGCCGGCATCGCCCACGTGGGCAACGCGCTGACGACGACGCCCGAGGATTTTGAACGCATTCAAAGAGTCAACGTCTTCGGCCCGGCGAACTGCCTGCGCTCGACGCTGAAGTTCATGGTGGCCGACGCCAAGGGTGGCGTGATCCTGAATCTGGCCAGCTGTGTCTCCGTCATGGCGATCAATGACCGCTTCGCCTACGCGACGTCAAAGGGCGCGGTGCTGTCGATGACCTACGCCGTGGCCAAGGATTTCCTGGCGCACAACATCCGCTGCAACGCGCTGTTGCCGGGCCGCGTGCACACGCCGTTCGTCGATGGCTTCATCGCCAAGAACTACCCGGGGCGCGAGGAGGAGATGTTCGATAAGCTGTCCAAGGCGCAGCCGATCGGGCGCATGGCGCGACCGGAGGAGATGGCCACCGCCGCGCTGTTCCTTTGTTCCGACGACGCCTCGTTTATCACGGGCACGGGAATGCCCGTCGATGGCGGGACGCTCACAATTCGATAAGCTATCTGGAGCAACCGTATGAAACTCATTCGATTTGGAAACCCCGGCGCCGAGAAGCCCGGTCTGCAACTCGCCGATGGCCGTTGGATTGACGCCTCCGGCTTTGGCTCCGATTACGACGAAGCCTTCTTCGGCGGCGACGGTCTGGCGCGCCTGTCCGCGTGGGCCGACGCCAACGCCGCCTCCGCTCCGACTGTCGACCCGGGCACGCGCCTGGGCCCGTGCGTCGCGCGGCCCTCGAAGATTGTCTGCATCGGCCTGAACTACGCCGATCACGCGAAGGAGTCCGGCCTCGATATTCCGAAGGAGCCGATCATCTTCTTCAAGAGCACCAGCTCGCTGGTGGGCCCGAACGACGATGTGATGATTCCGCGCGGGTCTGAGAAGACCGACTGGGAAGTGGAACTCGCCTTCGTCATCGGCAAGAAAGCCAGCTATGTGGACGAG
>CANIFK010000627.1 GCA_947466555.1 Acidobacteriota bacterium
AGACGCCGATCATCCCCTGCGCATAGGTGGCAGAGACGATGCGGACACCCTGGTCGTTCAATCCGACAACGAGCGGCGAGGTGACCGACTGGCCACCGATGCCCACTCGGTTGGTAACCGCGGCGGCCACCGTGGGTCCAAGACCCGTCACTGCGGCCTGGACGATTTCACCGCGGCGAGCCGGATTGGTCGGCGTCACGTAGCTGCCGTCCGGGCGAATGATCGCCGCGTACGAACGCTGACCGGTGACGGCCGGGGTTTCAAACACGCCAGGAGCGGCGCGGAACACCTGTACGTTGTCCGCCTGCGCCTGCGCGCCGGGGATGCGGATGATGACCGTCGTGCGGCCCGGCGAAGCGATTTCGCAAGGCACCTGCACAACCAGCGATTCCGTACCGGCTTGGTTGGACACAGCCAGGATCGGAGCCTGCTGGCCGCCGATTTCAACTTCCACACCGTTGTAGCTCAGCGGCAGGCCGCCGATACCAAGGAAGTTGGTATTGACCACGCCAGTCACGCCAATCGCGATGTTGCTGCCGAAGATCGTAGCCAGCGCGCAAGGAGCGATGCCGGGTTGGTTACGAGCCGTGCCGACGATTCCGGCGGCCGTGAAGACCGGGCCCGGAGGCCGAACGGTCAGCGTGAACGTCTGCGTCAATGCGCCAAGCGCGGCCCGAACCGTAACCGTACCAGCCGTGTTACCGGCCACCGCGGTCACCGTCGAACGGCCATTGGCGTCGGTGCCGACGCTCGAACCGCTCAGCGTCGCGGCGCCGCTCAGGACGCTCCACTGAATCGCCTGTCCGGGGACGGGGCTGTTCCGCTCGTCGCGGACTTCAACAACCAGCGTGCCGGGGAACGGCTGATTCACCAGCGCCGTCTGGCCGTCGCCGCCGATCTTGTTCAGCTGGCTGATCGTCAGGTTCGTCGTGAAGCTGAACGACTGGACGACGCCGCCGATGCGGACGCGGACGATGTTCACACCGGCCACACTGCCCAGCGTGCCCAGCGCGCTCACGCGGCCGGAGGCATCAGCCACCGATACGACATTGGCCAACGTAATCGAGTTCGGCGTCACAATTTCCCAGTTCGCCGTCTGGCCCGGGAGAATGTTGCCGGAGGCGTCTTCCACCTGTGCCAGGAAGGCGAAGGTCAGACGAGCGCCGGGGTTGCCGCTCTGGTTGTTCCCCTGCAGGATGCGGATCACGGCCGGTGGGCCGGGGCGCACCTGAAGGTTAATCGTGGAACCGCCCAGGCTCTGCGTACCGCCGATGTTGACGTTCAGAGAGGAGAGGCCCAGTTTACCGGCAATTTTCAAATTGCAGCTGGCAAGGCCCGACGAGTCCGTCAGAGCCACATCGCCTTCACCCGAGCAGACCGCCGTCGGTCCCAACGTCGGGTCGGTGTTTTCCGTTCTCACCTTCAACGCGATGTTCGGCATCGGCTGGCCGGACTGAATGCCGGCGGCCGCAACCACACGCACCTGAATCGCTTCATTCAGCGTGGTGCCGGTCTGGCCGACCAGCAGGCTGTCGGTCGGCTTGATGCGTTCCACCAGCGGCTGCGCGGCCTGGCCGCCGCCGGGAAGGGTGGAGAGAATCGTCGTAACGATGAAGTTCACCGTCGCCTGGCCGTTCGAGGCCGAAATTGTCTGCTGCGCGAATGAGAACCCAGGCGAAATCGCCGTCGCCAGGAAGCTGGCCTGCGCCAGACCCTGCGCGTCGGTCACCGCCGTACACGTGTTGCCGGAGCAAGTCGTGTTCGTCAGCGAAACACCCTGGAAGGTGGAGGTCGCAAGCGTACCGGAGCCGCTGGCCAAGGTGAAGGTCACCGTCTGGCCCGCAACCGGGTTGCCGTTGGTGTCCTTCAAACGAACCGTGAACGGTTCGGTCAGCAGGAACTGCTCGGAGACCATTTGCCCCTGGCCGCTGGCAATCGTCAGCAGTCCGGTCGCCGCGCCGCCGGTCGATCCGGTGGAGGTCGACAGCACATAGGTCGCCGTCGGCTGCCCCGGACCCGGGCCCGCCGCCGCGGTCACATTAAAGGTGCCGGCGGTCGGAGGAGCCACCACCGTCGTCTGCGCCCAACCCTGGGCATTCGTCGTCGCCGTCGCGCCCAGAATCTGCGCGTTCGGGTTGTCGCTCGTGAAGTTGACGTTCACGCCAAACAGCGGCTTGCCAACCGAATTCGTAACGCGCGCAATCAGCGGCAGGTACGTGCCACCCGGCGTCGTGGTCTGGGCCGTGTTATACGCCAGCATCGCCGTCGGCGTTCCCGTCGTCTGCGCGGAAAGATGAACCAGCGGACCCGGCTGCGTCGGGATGGCCGCCTTGCCCGCGTCGAGCGGCGGATTCGACGACAGGTCCAGCCGGTAGATCGTCCCAGGCGTCGACAGGAACATGAACCGCGAGTTCGGCACTTCACCGGACACCGCGATGTCGGTCACGTTCGTAATGGAGCCAATTCCGGCAAACTGCGGCGGATTGATGTTCAGTGGGCTGGTCGTAATTTCGTACAGCTGCGCCGTCTGGTTGGAGAGGCCGTAGATGCGGTTGCCCGCGCCAAACACCAAACGGTCCAGGGTCACCTGGAAGTTGGGAATCGTCCCGGCAACCTTCTGCCCGGGCACGTCGAACATAATGACGGACGAGCCGGTGATCGGAGTCCCGTTCACAGCCAGCGCCGTAGAGCCATCCGGAGTGAACAGCAGCTTGCCCGGACGGGCGTTCAACTGAATTTCGCGAAGAATCGTCATCGAGCGGCCGTCGATGATCTGCACCAGGTTCACCGTCGACACATAGACGAGGCCGTTCGGGCCCACCGTCACGCCAGTCGCCTGGCCGGGGACCAGGATCGAATTTCCCGTCACCGTGTTCGTATTCAAGTCAACCGCGGTCAACCGGTTCGACACCGGGCTCAGAACAAAGGCGCGCGAACCGTCCAGCGCCACCGCGATATCGGTCGGCGTGTTGCCCACATCGCTCAACGAAGCCAGCTTCGTGTCGCTCGTCGTGTCCAGAATGTGCAGCGAACCGGCCGCGATCAGCAATCGGCGCCCGTCCGGAGAAAGCACGGCGGCTTCCGCCTGGCCCAGGCTTTCCCGTTTCAACACGGTCCCGGGGTTCAGGGCGTCTAGAACCATCAACGTGTCGGCGCCGGAGCGCGCCACGGAGTAAAGTTTCTGCCCGTTCGGGTGCATCAGCAAAAACGCTGCGCCAGGCTGGACCGAAAACGACGAGAACAGCGTGAACGGGTCCGTCCGGTAGGACGTCGCAATGGGCGCGGTCGCGGACGAATTCGGTAGTACGTAGAGGTTGGTGGGCGCTTGGGCAAATGCGGCAAACGCTGCCAAAGCGGCACAGGCACTCAACTGCTGGGTCCGTCGGAGGATGGACATTAATACCTCTTTATTGTTGGAGTTAGGGACGCGGAACGCGGGGGTGCACCAAGGGGACGTGGGAGCGGACACCCTACAGTTTAACACCATAACTGGCGGACTAGTACCACCGAAGTTGAAGAAAAGACTCAGATAAGACGGGTAGCACGTAAACAAATGTTACCCCAAAACCAGATCCCCAAAGAAAAGGGGGAGGCCGAAGCCTCCCCCCTCACCATTGTTACGCCGATTAGGCGACTGCTTTAGTGGCCCAGGATTTCGCTGGCGAACAGCGTGCGCGAGCTCAGAGCCGAGTCAAGAATCAGACCCAGGTAGGCTTCGGACACACGGTTTGCACCGACGTCGCTGATGAAGGCGAAGCCGTGCGCGTACTGGAACTGGCACTGAGCAATCATGTAACCCTGGAAGCCCGGCGTCGCCGCGATTCCATAGTTACCGCCCGTCGACAGAACGGCCGTCAGCTGCTTACCGGCCGGCACAACCGCGGAGGTCTGGGCTGCAGGAGCAGCGCCGCCACCGGTGGTCTCACCGTAGTAGTTCAGCTTGCAAGGACCGGACTGAGGAGCCGTACCAAACGGATCGACAGAGGTGTTGCTGATC
>CANIFK010000628.1 GCA_947466555.1 Acidobacteriota bacterium
CCGCGGCCAACCCGTCGCCGCGAATACGAAACCGACGGTAAAACTCGAAGTCTGACGGTTCTCCTGAACTCGCAACACGAAGCCCCGCCGGGGCCCGCCCTCTAACTCTGCGCCGCGGGTCTCGCGTTTCCTGGATGGGCAGCGAGTACCAGGAGGGCCTACCCCGTACCGACCCCAACCGGACTGACAACCGTGGTTTCTGGAGCGCCTTGAAACTTGTATGCGATACTGTTCGAGTCGAGTCCCCGGCCACAGTCCGGTTCTCGCCGTAGGAGCTTCTCTTGAATCGTGTACTAGCTGCAATTTTTCTATCTGCCGTCTCCTACGGAGCCTCTTTCCACATTGACAGCTACCGGCTCTCGGCCACTGTCAACGGCCAGAATTTTTCCTCTACCGACGCCCCGTTGGCAATCGATTATGCGCTGATTGGCATACTCGACGTTCCTACCCTGCGGATCACTGGGAATTTTGGCTTCTACAATGGCGACTATCCATTCGGCTACCCCGGTAAGATCTTCCCGGACTCCGCGATTTCCCTCCGTTTCACCGACGTGACAGTCAGCTGCACTGGCGGCACCGGTTCGTGTGACCCCTGGTCGGTGAACCTCCAAAGTTCGTTCGAGGCCAGCCAAGTGGGTGGAGGAGCCATCCTGCCCGGGATCTCCGCGGCCACCTTCGTCGGCATCGATGGCACCGTATCCAACGGCGTTTTGCCCGCCCTGGGACTGATTTACAGAAACGTGAGCGACTTCACGTTCTTCGAAAACGTGGGCGGGTATTTCAGCGACGCGAAATACGGTAGCCAGACGACCATCCCGTTCGGCGGCAATTCCAGTTCTGCGCAAGTGTTGCTCTGGTCCGACAGGTTGCCCACGGGCACGACCCTCTCCATGCCCGGCAGCGTCTGGCTGTCTTTTGAGCAGGCCGTACCCGGCGTCGCCGCCGTCCCCGAACCGGGCACAATCTTCCTCGTCTCGGCCGCCTTCGTCGGGGCCTGGTGGCTGCGCCGTCAACCGAAGTAACATGCCACCGGCGACCGCGGGGCCGCAGCCATTACCCTTATGCGGGAAACGCGCTTCGTTCCGGCGGCAGCTGGTTGGTGGCGACCCTGCCGTCATCACTCCCAATCGTCCGGTCCACGCCCGCATTGGGTCTGGTCGCCCTGTCGGCCCCACCACAATTATCGGATCCGGACCCCACGCTGCCCATCCCGGCACCATAGTTCTCCGAAACCGGCCCAACCCCGCCGCCCCGCACCAAAATCCGCACCGTTCCCACGCCGCAACCCGCCTCCAGCCTGACGCCCGCCAGCCGGAGCGACAGCCCGCCCATCCCGGCCCCTACCGCGTCAACCCGCGGCAGCGTCTCAATCCCCCCAGCCAACCGCCAACCCAACCGCGCCCGCTCACCCTTGCCATCCCCCCATCGCGCCCCTCCATCGCACGCAACCCCGATCCCCCGCCGAACGGTCGCCACCGGTCCCAATCATGACCGCCGGACTCTATCGTGCCGCCCTCGCAGCCCTCGCCCTCCTCGCCTTCCTGCTGCGAACCGTCCCCATTTGGGACCGCGTGATTCACCCCAACTTCGTCAACTTCCAGGAAACCGACGCCTGGTATCACGTTCGCCTCATCGATCACCTCACCGCCAATTTCCCCTTCCCCCTCACCTGGGATAACCACGTTCTCCACCCCGGCGGCCAGGCCGTCATGGTCGGCCCACTCTTCGACTTCATCGCGGCAACCATCGCTCTCATCGCCGGACTGGGCCATCCCTCCCAACGCCTCACCCATCTCATCGCCGCCCTCTTCCCAGCAGTGCTAGGCGCGCTTCTCGTACTCGCCAACGCAACGCTCGCCCGCCACCTCGCCGGAGGCCGTACCGCCGCACTCCTCACCGCCGCCTTCACCGCCCTACTTCCCGGATACCTGCTCGCCGTCACCAGCCTCGGCTTCACGGACCACCACGCCCTCGAATGCCTTCTCAGCGTGGTCATCGTGCTGCTGCTCCAACAGCGCCGGCCCATCCTCACCGGGCTCGCCCTCGCCGCCTACGCCCTCACCTTCACCGGAGCGGCCGCGTTCCTCGCCGTGCTCGTCGCTTGGGCATGCTGGGAACAACGCAATCCGGCCAATTCCCTGCGGCCCTTCGCCCTCAGTTGCGCCATCGCCGTCCCCTTCGCCCTGCTCTTCCGCCACGTGCTGTGGATGGACTACACACTGGTTGTGCTGATCGCGGGCATCCTCGCACCGGCGGCCGTCAACGCGCTCCGTCCGCGCCGCAAACTCTGGTTGCCCGCCCTCGGCCTGACCATCCTAACGGCCATCCTCCTCGCCCAAACCAATCCCGGCCAAATCGCCCTCCGCCAACTCACCGCCACCACGCCCACCAGCCAAACCGTCGGCGAACTGCATTCGCTCACCCACGCAAAAGGCTTCTTCTCCCTCGAAGGTGCCTGGCGCGAACTGGGCGGCGTCTTGCCCCTGGCCCTCGCCGGACTCCTCGCCTTCGGCGCCGCCTATCCGCTCGCCGCCCTCTGGGCCGCCGTCTCGTTCCTCCTCGCCGCCATGCAAATCCGCATGGTCTACTACGCCGCGCCCATGGCCGCCCTCTTCGCCGGACTCGCTGCCGCCCGCTTCCTCTCCAAACCAGGCGCCACCCGATGGCTGACCGTCGTTTTCCTCATCGCCACCGTCGCCTTCCCCGGCGTGAACGCCGCGCTCGACCCGCCCGAAAACCCCGGCGCCATCACCCCCGAATGGCTCGCGTCCCTCGAGTGGCTCCGCGAAAACACCCCAGAACCGTTCGCCGATTCCCCCGCTGGCTACGGCGTCGTCGCCTGGTGGGACTTCGGCTATTGGATCACCACCGTCGCCCACCGCATCCCCCTCACCAACCCCGCCCAGACCAACGCCGGCCGCGTCGCGTCGTTCTTCCTCTCGACCTCTGAACAAGAGTCCCTCGACGCCCTCGGCCCCGATGCCAAACCCCGCTACGTCCTCGTCGACTCCCGGCTACCCATGAACCCCAGCTCCCCGCGCCTCGGCATGTACCGCACCCTCTTCCCCTACGCCCCACAAATCCGCCAAAGCGACTACTTCCGCCGGGTGCAAATCAAGGACAACAACGGTACCTGGAAGCCCACGACACTCTTCCTGCCCGCCTATTACCAATCGCTCGCCGTTCGTCTGGCGGCCTTCGGTGGCCAAGCCATCCCGGCCGGAGAAGGCGCCATCGTTTGCCTCGACGAGCAACAACGTGTCAACCACTACACCCTCGTCACCGCCCCAACACCCCCACCCCCGCCAGGCTGCCTCCTGGCGGGAATAGAGCCACTCACAGCTCCCATCCCCGTCGAAGCTGCCACCCGTTTCCGCCGCGTGCGCGGAACCACAAACGCGGTGCAGATCTTCGAAGTCGTGTCGGACGACAAGCAGTGACGGAGCCCGGCGCGGCCGGTCCGCGCCCGACGATTTCGATTTCCGCCGATGGTAAAAACCCGTTCCAACGGTTTGAAAAAATCTATCTGCCCTGGAATCAGAAACTTGAAATTCGGCACCCCCGAAAACTGTTGACGCCGCGCATAGAATGAAATTGAGGGGGCTTTCTGTTGTCAACACAGAGAGCCCCCTAACGCATTTTCGGGACCCATCGGAGCCATCCGGCGGGACCTCGGTCCCTGCAAGGACCCGCGCCGCGCACCGCAGCAGGTACGCGAGCCATCCGGCTTGGCTGGCACCAGATCGCCGGCCGAAGGCAAAAGGAAGATCCGCAAAATCAGCGGACCCTCCCAAAAGTGCAACAAAACAAAGGACCTCCCACCGCCAAGCCGGGCGAAAAACACCCGGTCCGCCTGGTGAAGGCCCGAGAGCCCAGCAGCCCGGCGCGAAGCCGGCCGCCGCCAGCCGAAGCCAACGGGAAGATTCGCAAAATCAGCGGACCCTCCCCAAAGTGCAACAAAACAAAGGACCTCCCATCGCCAAGCC
>CANIFK010000629.1 GCA_947466555.1 Acidobacteriota bacterium
CTCTGCACCGCGCTGGTCGCCTGGCTCGGCCGCCAGCGCCAGCTCGTCCCGATCGACTGCTCACCCAAGCCGCCCGGCCAAACCGACCTCGCCGTGCTCTCCAACACCGGCGACGTCTGGACCGGCGACTCGGCCTGGCTCATCGTCCTCTGGGCGCTCGACGACTACCGCGACTGGTCCTACCGCCTGGCCCGTCCGGAACTTCTGCCGCTGGCGCGGCAGGCGTTCGCTACACTATCGAAGAACCGCGCGACGCTCTCCGAATGGCTGGGCCTCCGCGGCGGCGATGAAGAACTCGCCGTCAGGCTGCGCGATGTTTCACTACCGGGGTGTTCGTTATGAGAGAAAAGAAGTCGGCGGAGACGCGGGCGAAGATTTTGGAAGCCGCGCTCGAGCTGTTCCGCGAAAAGGGCTTCGCCGAAACCAGCATGCGCGAAGTGGCCAACCGCGCCAAGGTCGCCACCGGCTTGGCGTACTACTACTTCGCCTCCAAGGACGTCATCGTCCACGACTTCTACCAGAAGGCCAAGAGCGACCTGGCGCCGCTGCTCGATGCTGCGCAAAAGGGCAAGAAGCTGGAGGCGCGATTGGCGGCCATTATCCAGGTGAAGTTCAAATACTTCGAGCCCAATCGTAAATTCCTGGGCGCGCTGATGGGCCACGCGGCCGACCCGGCGAATCCGCTCTCGCCATTCGCGCCCGAATCGAAGGAGGTCCGCGAGCAGGACCTGGCCCAGTTCGTGCGCGCGCTGGAGGAAACCGAAACCACCGTCCCGGCCGACATGGCCGCGCACCTGCCCAAGATCCTCTGGATGTACCAGATGGGACTGATCCTGTTCTGGATCTACGACCGCTCCGAAGGCCAGGCGCGGACGATGAAACTGCTCGACGCGAGTGTCCGGATGGTGAGCGTGCTGATCCGTCTGGGCAGCCTGCCGCTCATGAAGCCGGCGCGGAAGACGGTGTTGGAGCTGGTGGAGATTCTGGAGAGCTAGGCGAGGATCCCGGCCAACTGCGCGGGTTCCATGTTGCCACCGGTGACGATGATTCCAATCCGGCGGCACTCCTTCGGGAGCTTGCCGTGAATGACGGCGGCCACCGGGACGGCGCCGCTGGGCTCGACCACCAGATGGACCTTGGTCGCGAGCCACCGCACGGCGGCGCGGATCTCGTCCTCGCTCACAAGGGCGACCGCTTCCAGGTGCTCCTTCATGATCGGGAAGGTGAGCTTGCCGGGAGCGGGGGAGCGGAGGCCATCGGCGATCGTGTCCGACGGGGGGATTTCCACGCGTTCGCCGGCTTGGAACGACAGCCAGGTGTCGTTGCCGAGTTCCGGTTCACCGCCGAAGAGGCGCGTTTTCGGGCTCATGTGGCGGGTGATCAGGCAGCAGCCCGACATGAGGCCGCCGCCGCCGAGCGGGGCGATCAGCGCGTCGAGGTCGGGGACCTCTTCGAGCAGTTCCATTGCCGCCGTGCCCTGGCCGGTGATGGTGAGCATGTGGTCGAAGGGCGGGATGATTGTCGCGCCGGTTTCGGAGGCGATGGCGCGGCAGATGGCCTCGCGGTCCTCGGTGTGGCGGTTGTAGCTGATGATCTCGGCGCCGAAGGAGGCGGTGTTATCGACTTTCACCTTGGGGGCGTCGTGCGGCATGACGATGCGCGCTTTGGTGCCGGCGCGCTGGGCGGCGAGGGCGACGCCGGCGGCATGGTTGCCGGAGGAGAACGCCATCACGCCCTTGGCGAGCGCATCCGCGTCGAGCGTCTGCACGAAGTTCGTGGCGCCACGGAGCTTAAAGCTGCCGCCGTCCTGCAGGTTCTCGCACTTCAGGTATAGCTCCAGCCCGCAGACGTCGGCTTTGACGACGGGCGTGCGTTTGACGCGGCCGCGGATACGCTCCGCGGCGGCAAGGACATCGGCGGCAGTGATGGACATTAGTGGCGGGTTTCCAGGTAGAGGCCGGTGGAGGCGTCGACGAACACGGAGTGGCCGGAGGTGCCGACCGAATCGCCCCAGATGACGCGCCAGGCTGGGTTGGGGTGCTTGTCACCGAGTTCCAGCAGGTAGTTGATGCGCATGGTGGGGTTCTTCTTCACGTAATCGGCGCTCTTTTCGAGGGCGATTTTGAGCGCGTCGGTGGTGTCAGTCTTGAGCGCGGCGATCAGGAACGGCTTGCCCTTGCCGGAGGGATTGAAGGTCTCCTCAGCACCGGGGTAGACGCCTTCGTGGAGGTTGCCTTCCGATTCGACGGCGGACCAGGTGTAGGTGCGCTTCTTGAGCTTGGAGGGCGAGACGACGGTGACCTGCCAGGCGCCGGACTTGCCGGGCTGGGACTTCACTTCCTCCATCGGGATGCTGGAGACGGCGAGGCACTGGACGTCCGGCGCCCAGGAGCGGGCGGCGACGTAGATTTTGAAGAAGGCGTTTTTGCCGGAGAGCGGCTCTTTCTCCTTCTTCGGCTCCTCCTTCTTCGCGACGGGCTTGGGCGCTTCTGAACACCCGGTCATGAGCAGAAACGCTGCGGTAAGGATGACACCAAAGATTCGCATGAAGACTCTCCTTCCAGTTTACCCGCTTGATAGAAGCACTGGAGGGGCTGACTGTTACAAGCAGATGGCGTCGGATTTGAAGTGCTGGAGGGTTTTGCGGGTTTCTGGCGGGTCGATCCAGCCGTCGATTTCGACGGCGGTTTTGGCGGGGATTTTGACGGTGCGGATTTCGAAGGTGGGGTATTCCGGAGAGGTGGCGCGGAGGGTGTATGTGCCGGGGGAGATGCCGTCGAAACGGAACATACCTTCCGCTTCGATGGTGTGATCGCGGGGGCCGCCGGTGAGGGTGATCGTGGCGGGGGCGGTGATGATGCCGCGGAGGCTGGATTCGGGGGCAGGTTTGTGGATGTAGCGCGGGTTGGCGAATTTCATTCCGCAGTAGAAGGCGGAGTTTTTGTAGCCGATGCGGAGGGTGATGGGCGGGATTTCTTTGACGTCGTCTTCGGTCATGGGCATTGGGTTGATGCGGCCGATGAGGAAGCCGGGGGCGGAGATGCGGAGGCCGTAGATGCCGGCTGGGAGTTTTGGGGTGGTGAATCGACCTGTCATGTCTGTCTGCACGGTGCGGCCGGGGAGGTATTGGACGGTGGCGTTGGGGATGTAGGCGCCGGTTTGATCGACGACGAGGCCGGTGAGGATGGCGGCGAGGAGCGGGGTCATAGGCAGACCATGTTCGGCGGGCTGGGCTTTTGGCGTTGGATGGTGCGGGTGGCTGGGCACGGCGCGGTCCAGGAGGGGCAGACGTCGAGGACGATTACGCCGTCGATTTGGGTTTCGGTGTTTGGGAGGATTTCGAGGTCGGTGATTTCGAAGGCCGAGTATAGGGGGACTTGGATTTTCAGGGCGTAGCGGCCGGGCGGGAGGTTGGGGAATTCGAAGGTGCCGGCGCCGGCGAGGTGGAGGCGGATGGGGGCGCCTGATTGGGGGGTGAGGGTGGCTTCGCCGTTGTCGTCGAGGCGCGTGGCGGCTATGTGGCCTTTCAGGCTGGATTGGCTGGCCCGTTTGTGTTTGTAGCGCGGGGGCGTTTCTTCGCAGAGGCAGCAGGCCGAGAGCATGTTCACTTCCAGCTGGATGACGGGCGCGGCGGGGCGGACTTGCGTTGCGAAGCCGAGGGCTCGGATGCGGAGTTGGACGTTTGTGTTGGGCAGATCCGGGAAGCGGAACTGCCCGTCTTTATCGGTTTTGGTGGTGGGGCCGGTGGGGTTGACGATTTCCACGCTGGCGTTGGCGATCGGCGCGCCGGCGGTGTCGGTGATCAGGCCGGTTAGGATTGCCGCCAGGAGGAGCATCTATTGCCAGACTCCGGCTTTCTTGAAGTCGCCGGCTTTGACGATTGAGATTTGGGACGGGTCGATGTATTTGCGGAAGGCTGCGTTTACTTGTTCCAGGGTGGCGGATTGGATTTTGGCTTCGTATTGTTCGTCCC
>CANIFK010000630.1 GCA_947466555.1 Acidobacteriota bacterium
AGTCGAGCGTGACGGGATCGCCGATGTTGGCCTGGAGTTGCGCGGCGGCCCAGTCATTGAGGAAGATGGCGCCTTCCGGGACGCCGTCGCGGGCGGCGACGAGGGAATAGGGGACGCTTGCGGTGGCGGTGCGAATGGCGTTGGCCATGTACATCAGGAACACTTCGGGGCGGAGGTTGTCCTTCTTCGCGGTGGCGAGGGCGCGTTCCACTTGATCGTCGCGGAGGAGGCCTGAAGGGCTTTCGAGTTGAATGCAGCGGCAGGCGGCGGGGCGGGAGATGCGGAGGCCAACGTCTTCCAGGCGGAGATGGCCGAGGAGGGGAAGGTCGCTGCGGAGCTCGTCGGGGAGGAGCAGCATGTTGGCGCGGGCGTCGAGCAGGAGTTCCTTTTGCAGGGTGCTGAGCTTGACGAAGGCGGCGCGGACGGTGCCCTGGCGCGGTTGGAGTGTGAAGCCGCCGACGCCGTCATCGGGCAGCGCGGAACGGTAACGGAACCGGGTGGTACGAACGGCCTGTTCCTTGCGGGCGTGGAGCGATTCCTGGGGGATTTCGCTGGGCTTTTCGATGCGGAGGAGGATGCCTTCGCCGTCCTGGGCGTTGAAGTCGTCGGCGAGCGGCTGGCTGAGGACGATGTCGCGTTCGGCGCTGAGCGGGTTGGGCAGTTTGTGGAGTTTCCAGAAGCGATCATCGACGCCATAGATGAGTACTTTGCTGGCGGAGCGATTAGTGCTTTGGTGCTTGACGACGGCTTCGAAGAACAATACGGGAGCGGAGGCGGCGCCAACGCGTTGGGCAAGAGCTTCGGTGAAGGGCTGGGCGGAGACGATGGCGGTGCCGGTGTTGCCGATACGGCCGGTGGCGATGTTGCGGAGGCTTTCGCGGACCGATTCGCCAACGAGCGCCGAGCCGGCGAGCGCGGCGGTGGCAATGGCAAGGCCAGCCACTACCGCGACATTCGTCCGCCAGTAGTGCCGCAAACCGCGCTGCGTCAGATCGCGCCGTGTCATAGGGCTAGGCCGTGCGTTCCAGGTGGCGTCCGCGCATGGTGAACTGCCGTGGGAATTCGGCGGCGATGGCGGGGCTGTGGGTGACGATCATGAGGATGCCGCGCATCTCCTTCTGCAGTTCGGCGAGGAGGGTGAGGACCTGCCAGGCGGTGGCTTCGTCGAGGTTGCCAGTGGGTTCGTCGCAGAGGAGCAGTTTGGGTTGGCGGATGAGGGCGCGGGCTATGGCGACGCGTTGTTTTTCTCCGCCGGAGAGCTGGGCGGGGAAGTGGTCGATGCGGGGGGTGAGGCCGGCGCGTTCGATGAGCTCTTTGGCGCGGTCGATGACCGTGTCGTCGCGATCGCCGACGAGAGTGGGCGTGAGGACGTTTTCGAGGACAGTGCACTGGGGCAGCAGGCAGTGGTCTTGAAAGACAAAGCCGATGCGGGTGTTGCGGAAGCGGGCTTGTTCGGCTTCCTTGAGTTTCCAGGGCTCGACGCCGTCGAAGGTGAGCTGGCCGGAGGTGGGAGGGTCGAGCAGGCCGAGGATTTGCAGGAGGGTGCTTTTGCCGCTGCCGGAGGGGCCCATGATGGAGAGGGCGTCCCCGAGGTTGAGATCCAGGTTGACGTCTTCGAGGACCGGGACAGGGCCGGCCGCCGATTCGTAGGTCTTCGATATCCCGCGCGCTTTTAGCATGTGCCTCTATGCGAACGCGGCCAGTTGTGCCGCCGCCATGGAGCCTGCCGAGTAGAACTGGCGGACCCCTTCGGCGCCTTGCTCCGCGAGTGTCGCGCGGCGCTCAGGATCGCAAATCATATTTTCCAACGTTTCGGCCAGCGCGTGTGCGTCTTTCGGTTCGACGAGGATCCCTCCGCCGGTGCGGTTGAGGATTTCCGGGAAGGCGCCGTGGGCGGGGAGGATGACGGGCGTGCCATTGGCGAGGGCTTCGAGGACGAATAATCCTTTGGGTTCGACGTATTCGGTGGGGACGCAGAGGAGGTCGATATCGCGGAGGAATTTCATTTTTTCCTCGCGCGGGAGGGCGCCGTGGTAGGTGAATTCGGCACCCAGGCCGGCGGCGTCGAGCGCGGCCTTTTCCTTTTCGAAATAGCTTTGGTGTTCGGGGAGCATGTAGCCGGCGGCTTCCAGGCGGAGCGGGGGCAGGCCAGGTTTCTGGCGCAGCAAGCGGTAGGCTTCGCAGAGGTGGTGGAACCCCTTGGCCGGATCCATGCGGGCGAAGAAGCCGATTTTGACGATGTCGCGCGTGGGCTTGGGCGTGGCGTCGCAATCGTCGAAGGAGATGCCGAGCGGGACGATGCGGGTTTTCTCCGGCGGGATGCCGAGGTAGACGCTCATGAAATTGGCGTAGTAACGGCTGACGGCGAGGAAGCGATCGACGTGGGGAATGGCTTCGCGGATGAGGCGTTTGGATTCGGATTTATAGGGTTCCGGGAGGCCTTCGAGGAAGAGGTCCTCGCCCTGGAGCGAGCAGACGATTTTTGCTTTCGGCGCGACGCGGCGGAGCGGCTCGGCCATGGCAATGAGGAGGGTGAAGGGGAGGCTGATGATGTCGAAGGCGGGTTCGCTTTTGAGCCACGCGGAGAGTTTGCGAAACTCTTTGGCGATGGGGCCGCGTTCGCCGCGCAGCATGTCGACCGTCATTTCGCCGAGGAATTGCGGAGAGACGCCGACGGATTTCTGGGACGCCTTGCGGAGGGCCCAATTGTTGTCGAACAACATGCGGTCCAGGAAGGCCGGGGTGTAACGGAAAAAGGCCGATTTCTGCTGCAAATAGACAGCAATACCGCCGAAGAAGACGCGACCGTCGGAGACGTTTTCTTCGTCCGTCAAAGTGGGCGTATAGACGGGCATGAGTACGACATCATGCCCCTGCCGCTTGAGTTCGGCGGCGAGGGCATTGTCGCGCATGCAGGAGCCGCAATACATATTGGCGGCTCCCGCAGTGACGTGCAAAATACGCATCAGGCAACGGTTTCCAGCACGCTTTGGAAGGCGCGCCGGGCGTAGAGGTGATCGAACAGATTGCCTTCGTGCGGCTGATCCCAGCTGATCTTCATGGTGGAGATGGGACCGAAGTTCAGCCGGCCGATATGGTTGTTGGCGAGTAGGCGCTGCTGCAGGGCGCGATCGCTGGTGATGGCGGTGCAAACAAGCGTCGGGCCGAGGCAATCGGGCAGTTCTTCGGGCGAAACCTGCACGACGCTGGCGTAGGGGAAGAGGAACTCGCGGTTGGCGAGGGCGTGCGATTTGTCGACGTGGACGACGGCGGGGAGCACGTAGGTGCAGCCGTCTTTTTCGGCAACGCGCGGGGTGCCGCGTTTGGCTTCGACGAGATCGACGGCGCCATCCATTTCCTGATCGATCATGGCGGAGATGCGGCGGGCGATATCGGGCGAGGCGAAGGGCGCGACGGCGGCTTCGGGATCGTCCTCGGCGCGCGGGGCGATTTTGGCGAAGCGTTCGGCGAGGGCTTCGGCGATCTCCTTGCCGTTGGCGGTTGTCCAGACGGACGAGCAGTTGACGCAGGAGCGGCCGGAGTTCTGGGCGATGGAATCGGCGATGAGGTCGATGTACTTTTCCCAGTTCTTGGCGCCTTCGTCGGCGAGGATGACCTTGGAATAGCCGGGCCCGTGGATTTCGATGCGCGGGTCACCGGACCAGGCCTTGGCCGCGCCGACGTCACCGAACAGCATGCCACGGCCGGTTTGGCGAAGGATTTCGCCGCCGCCACCGTGGTTGGTGGAGTAGTAGCCGAAGGCCTCCGCGGGCACGCCGGCCTTGATGTAGGCCTGCGCGATGCGGTACGGCGTCCAGGGTTCGGAGCCGCCGGGTTTGAGGATGAGCGGGGTTTTGAAGGCGATGGCCGGGGCCCATAGCGAGTGCACGCCGGGCGAGTTCGAGGGCAGGATGACGCCGAGAGACTTGCCGCGAGGGAAGAAGCTGAGCGCGCGACCGCCGATTTCGCC
>CANIFK010000631.1 GCA_947466555.1 Acidobacteriota bacterium
AGCATCTATCTGGTTGCCACCGACGTCTTCCTGGAATCCGCCACTGGCGCCACCACCCCCGCCAGCATGACCTACCCGCTCATCTTCCTCGGCGAGGGCGCCTACTGGCGTGCCGACATCAAAACCGACGACGGCGCCCCCTGGCTCACCATGACCCCCGGCCAGGGCACAGGCGATTCCGACATCCGCGTCGTCGCCAATCCCGCCGGCCTCAAAGGCGGCAGCTACACCGCCCGCGTCACCATCGTCTCCCCCGGCTCCACCAATAGCCCCGCCAACTTCCGCGTCAACTTCCGCGTCCGCGATCCCATCCCCGCCACAATGCGCGCCAGCGCCACCTCCTTGACCTTCACCGCCCGCGAAGGCGATACCGCCAACCCCGCCGTGCAAAAGATAACCATCAAGATGGAAGGCGAAACCAAGCCCGATTGGACCGCCACCGTTACATCGCTGAACGGCGGCAACTGGCTCGCCATCACCCCCGCCGCCGGCAAGGCCGATGGCGAAATCACCGCCACCGCCCGCCTGGCCGACCTCCCCGCCGGCACCTACGCGGCCCGCATCGACCTCCGCGCCCCCACCGCGTCCAATCCCACCCTCCAAATCCCCGTATCGCTCACCATCACCCGCCAACGCGCCGTCCTGGCCGCCAACGGCATCGTCAACGCCGCCAGCCTTCGCCCCGGCCCCATCGCCCCCGGCCAGTTAATCACCCTCGCCGGAGACCGCATGGGCCCCCGCAACGGCGTCGCCGCCCGGCCCAACGAATCCACAAATCGTTACGCCACCGCCCTCGGCGGCACCCGCGTGCTCTTCGATAACGTCCCCGGCGTCGTCCTCTACGCGTCCAATAATCAGGTCAACGCCATGGTGCCCTTCGAAATCGCCGGTAAATCCACCGTCAAGGTCACCGTCGAATCCGCCGGCTACGACGCCTCCACTCCCATCGACGTGCCCGTCGCCTCCTCCGCCCCCGGCCTCTTCTCCGCCGATGGCGTCCGCGCCGCCGCCCTCAATCAGGACTACAGCTTCAACTCCCCCACTACCCCCGCCGCCGCCGGCGAAATCATCCAGCTCTTCCTGACTGGCCAGGGCCTAACCACCCCCCGCGTCGAAACCGGAGCCCTCTCCCCCGCCGTGGCGCCATTCGCGACTCCCGATGAACCTGTAACAATCCTCATCGATGGCCAGCGCGCCGAAATCCTCTTCGCCGGCCTCGCCCCCGGCTCCATCGGCCTCCTCCAGGTCAACGTGCGCATCCCCGCCGGTATCCTGCCCTCGGCCAATGTGCTCGTCGGCGCCCGCATCGGCACCGTCGGACTCCAGGAAGGCATGCACATCGCCGTCAAGGCCGCACCCGCCGCCGATCCCCAGCCGTAGCTTTTTCCTGTCATTGCGCCGCAATAATTGCCGCGCGGGATGGTACCCTGAAGGAAAGTGAAATTTGGCGTAGTTGTCTTTCCTGGTTCCAACTGCGATCACGATGCGCAGTTCAGCGTCACGGCCAATCTTGGGGAAAGGGCTGAGATGTTGTGGCACCGCGATGCCGCGATTCCGAACGACATCGACGCCGTCATCCTCCCCGGTGGCTTTTCTTACGGCGATTATCTGCGCTGCGGCGCCATCGCTAAGTTCTCGCCCATTATCGGCGCGGTGAAGGCGTTCGCCGCCAAAGGCGGCATCGTCATCGGCATCTGTAACGGATTCCAAATCCTTACCGAATGCCACCTCCTCCCCGGCGCCCTGGTGCGGAACACCAACCTGCAGTACATCTGCAAGCCCGTCGCCCTGCGCGTCGAGACCACCAATACTCCTTTCACCAATCAGGCCACCAAAGGCCAGATCGTCACCTTCCCCATCGCCCACGGCGAAGGCCGCTACACAGCCGACCCCGAAACCCTGGACCAATTGGAAGCCGAAGATCGCGTCGTCTTCCGTTACGTCGACAATCCCAACGGCTCCCTGCGCGACATCGCCGGCATCTGTAATAAAGAGCGCAACGTGCTCGGCATGATGCCCCACCCTGAACGCGCCACGGACCCGCTCATGGGCTCCGCCGACGGCCTCACCGTTTTCCGTTCCATCGTCACCGCATTCGCGGCCAAATAATCCATGGCTACTATCACCCCGGACATACTCGCCGCGCACAATGTGACCGCGGACGAGTACAGCAAAATTCTCTCTATTCTGGGTCGCGAGCCGAATCTCACCGAACTCGGCATCTTCAGCGTCATGTGGAGCGAACACTGCTCCTACAAGAGCTCTCGCGTCCATCTGAAGAAGTTGCCCACCCGCAGCAAGTACGTGCTGCTCGGACCGGGCGAAAACGCCGGCATCATCGACATCGGTGACGGCCTCGGCGTGGCGTTCAAAATCGAAAGCCACAATCACCCCAGCTTCATCGAACCGTTCCAAGGCGCCGCCACCGGCGTCGGCGGCATCCTGCGTGACATCTTCACCATGGGCGCCCGCCCCATCGCCGTGCTCGATTCGCTCCGCTTCGGCCCGCTCGACGATCCCCAAACCGGCGCCCGCAATCGGCGCATCGTCGAAGGCGTCGTCAGCGGCATCTCCCACTACGGCAACTGCTTCGGCGTGCCCACCGTCGGCGGCGAATGCGTTTTCGATAAATCCTACGCTGGCAACCCGCTCGTCAACGTCTTCGCCCTCGGCGTCATTGAGAAAGAGAAAATCTTCCTCGGCCAGGCCCACGGCGTTGGCAATCCCGTCATCTACGTCGGCGCCAAAACCGGCCGCGACGGTATCCACGGCGCCACCATGGCGTCGGACGAATTCACCGAAGAGAGCAAGCAGAAACGGCCCAACGTCCAGATGGGCGATCCGTTCCTCGAAAAGCTCCTCCTCGAAGCCTGCCTCGAAGTCATGGAAACCGGCGCCGTCGTCGGCATCCAGGACATGGGCGCCGCCGGCCTGACGTGTTCCACCTGTGAAATGGGCAGCCGCGCCGGCACCGGCATCGAAATCGATCTCGCCCTCGTTCCCCAACGCGAAACCGGCATGACGCCCTACGAAATCATGCTCTCCGAATCGCAGGAACGCATGCTGCTCGTCGCCATCAAGGGCCGCGAACAGGAAGTCTTCGACGTGTTCGAAAAATGGGGTCTCGACGCCGCCGAAATCGGCATCGTCACCGATACCGGCATGCTCGTGGTCAAAAACCACGGCGAAATCGTTGCCCACATCCCCAACCGCGAACTCGCCGACGAAGCGCCTCTCTACAACCGTCCCTATACTAAGCCCGCGCGCAAAGCGCCCATGGACGCTCCGGCCTTCACCTCCGCCGATCTGAAAGCGGACCTCATCCGCCTCCTCAGCTCCGGCGATATGTGCAGCAAAAAGTGGATCTACGAGCAGTACGACTACATGGTCCGCACCAACACCCTAGCCGGCCCCGGTGGCGATGCCGCCATCGTCCGCATCAAGGGCACGGATACCTCGGTCGCCGTTTCGCTCGACGGCAACGGCCGCTACTGTTCGCTCGACCCGCGCGAAGGCGCCAAACTCGGCGTCGCCGAAGCCTGCCGCAACATCTCCACCGTTGGCGCGCAGCCCATGGCGGCGACGAACAATCTCAACTTCGGCAACCCGCAGAAGCCGGAAATCATGGCCCAGCTCGTCGAAGCCATCGAAGGCATGGCCGAAGCCTGCCTTCACTTTGAAACGCCCATCACCGGCGGCAATGTCAGTCTTTATAACGAGACCCTCGGCGAAGGCATCCACCCCACGCCTGTTATGGGTATCGTCGGCGTGCTCAAAACCGGCAAGCCGATGCCCATCGAGTTCCAGTCCGAAGGCAAATCGGTTCTCCTCCTCGGCGGCTTCCGCGATCAGCAGGATCTCACCCGCTTCGGCTCCACCCAATACGCCAACGTCATCGTCGGCGGCCCCTGGGGCCTTCCCCCGGCGCTCGATATGGACTACGAAAAACGTGTCCACAGCGCCATC
>CANIFK010000632.1 GCA_947466555.1 Acidobacteriota bacterium
GGTGGAGTTGTTCCGCTACCTGCGCTATTGGCTGTTTGAGTAGAATCAGAAGGAGGTACGTGTCCAGTCCATCCATACAAGGCGACGCCGCTGAGCCGATTGTTCCCGCCGGACCTCCGAATGATCCGCCGCACGATCCGCTGTACGAACCGCCGCGCAATACGATCGCGGAGTGGACAGTCACGATCCTGCTGCTGCTCTTCGGCACGACGACGCTGGTACAGGCGTTCGTGATCCCGACGGGGTCGATGGAAGACTCGCTCATGATTGGCGACCACCTGCTGGTGGATAAGCTGGCGTACTCGCCGCCGGGGCCGATCAGCAAGTACATCCTGCCCTACAGCGACGCCAAGCGGGGCGACATTATCGTCTTCCGCTGGCCCACCGATATTAAGTTCACCTTCGTCAAACGGGTGATCGGGATGCCTGGTGACCGGATACGGATTGAGAACAAAACGGTGTATCGGAACGGCAAGCCGCTCGAGGAACCGTACAAGTACCACAAGAGTGACTTCTTCGACTCCTACCGCGATACGTTCCCGTCGGAGCCGAACACCTCGATCGACGAGGGGGCGCGCACGATGCTGCAGAAGCACGTGGTGAACGGGGAGATCGTGGTGCCGGAGAACTGTTTCTTTGCCCTTGGTGATAACCGCGACCATTCGCTGGACTCCCGCTACTGGGGCTTCGTGCCGCGGGAGAACATCATCGGCAAGCCGCTCATCATTTACTGGTCGTATGACGCGCCGACCCACCGGCTGCAATCGTCGACCCCATCGGTGGAACATGTCACCGATCTGTTCCGCAATTTTTTTACGAAGACGCGCTGGCGCCGTACGTTTAATTTGATACAGGGATATTCCTCTAAAGACTGATGTTCTTCAAAAAGAAATCTTCCGCTCCGGTTCAAGAACGGCAATGGATCGCCGATTGGGCCTTTAACATTGTCCTGCTGGTTTGGTTCACCTCGACGGTGGCGCAGCCGTTTGTGGTGCCGACGGCGTCGATGGAATCGACCATCATGACCGGGGACCACTTGATTGTGGATAAGATTCCGTACTCGCCGCCCGGGGCGGTTACCAAGTATTTTCTGCCCTATCAGGACGTTCGCCGGGGCGATGTTGTGGTGTTCCGCTATCCGCTGAACATCAACATGCCGTATGTGAAGCGGGTGATCGGGATTCCGGGGGATCAGATCAAGTTCATCGATAAGAAGCTGATCCTGAATGGGAAGCCTACGGAGGAGCCCTACGCCCAGTTTGTGGGGCCGAACATGGATCCCTATGCAGCGAACTTCCCGACGGTGTCTCCTTCGTACGTGTATCCGCGCGGGGCGGAGATGTTACGGGATAACGTGAAGGATGGCGTGCTGAAGGTGCCGAATGGCTATTACCTCTGCATGGGCGATAACCGGGAGAACTCGGATGACTCGCGCTATTGGGGGCTGGTGCCGCGGGAGAACATCATTGGCAAGCCGCTGATTATCTGGTGGTCGTTTGAAGCGTCGACTGAGCACTTGGCGAGTTACTCGATTGATCAGGTGGTGAACCTGGTGACTAACTTCTTCCAGAAGACGCGATGGAAGCGCACACTGCAATTCATTAAGGCCTACCCGCTGGGCGCATAAGTTACTACCACATGGCTACGTCGGAACATACATACGCCCTGATTCTCGCGGGCGGCCGGGGCACGCGCTTCTGGCCGAAGTCGAGAAAGCGATCTGCCAAGCAGGTATTGGCCTTTGGCGGGGAGCGCACGCTGATTCAGCAGACGGTGGACCGGCTGCGGCCGGTGGTGGCGCCGGAGCGAATCTGGATCATCACCAACGACTTTCTGCGGGACGAGATTTCGCGGCAGTTGCCCGAGGTGCCCAAGGCGCAGATCATCGCCGAACCGGCGCAGCGGAACACGGCGCCGGCGATTGCGCTGGTGGCGCAGATTCTGGAGCAGCGCGACCCGGATGCGGTGATGGGCGTGTTCCCGGCGGATCACATCATTGAGAAACCGGCGCGGTACTTGAGGCTGGTGCGGCCGGCGTTCGCCGCCGCGCGCAAGGGGCAGATCTGCGTGCTGGGCATTCAGCCGCGGTGGGCGGAGACGGGCTACGGCTACATTGAGTTTCCGTTCGGCGTGACCAGCGGCGGCACGACGCCGTTGAAGGTGCAGCGGTTCCGCGAGAAGCCCAATCTGGAGACGGCCAAGGAGTTTGTGAAGGCCGGGACTTACTACTGGAACGCGGGCATGTTCTTCTGGCGGGCGAGCGTGTTCATGGACGAGCTGCGGCGGCATATGCCGCGGACGGCGGAGACGCTGGCGAAGTTGCCGTCGTTTGAATCGCGGACGTTCAAGAAGAAACTGGGCGAGTTATTTCTGGATTGTGAGAACGTGGCGGTGGATGTCGGCATCATAGAGAAGTCCGATAAAGTCTACGGCATCGCCTGTGATGAGTTTGGCTGGAATGACGTGGGCAGTTGGAATGCTGTCTATGAGTTGCTGGTCAAGGGTGTTCATTCGAACGTGCTGCAATCGACCGATGTGTTCACGGAACTGACCGAAGGGTGTTACGTGGATGTGCCGAAGAAGATGGTGGCGCTGGTGGGTGTGAAAGATCTTGTGGTGGTTGAGACGGAGGATGCGTTGCTGATTGTGGATCGGCACCGCGCGCAGAACGTCTCCGATATTGTCAAAGCGCTGGAACGCGCCAAACGAGAGGAACTTCTATGAAACAGTACGCTTCTTACCCGGAACTGGGTATCGATTCGGCCAAGAATTACACGGTCACGATCACGACGAACAAGGGTGTTATTACGCTGGCGCTGGATGCTAAGTCGGCTCCTAAGACGGTGAATAACTTCGTGTTTCTGGCCAAGGACGGTTTTTACGATGGAATTACTTTCCACCGTGTGATTCCGGACTTCATGGTGCAGACCGGTTGTCCGGAAGGTTCGGGCCGCGGCGGTCCGGGCTACCGCTTCGCCGACGAGTTCGCGGGGAACCCGAACACGCACGAGCGCGGCGTCATTTCCATGGCCAATGCCGGCCCGGGGACGAATGGCAGCCAGTTCTTTATTACCCACGTGCCGTGCCCGTGGCTGAACGGCAAACACACGGTTTTCGGGAAGGTCACTTCGGGACTGGATGTCGTTGATGCGATCAAGCAGGGCGACGTGATGCAGTCCGTGGTTGTTACCGAAGCGTAGTTTCTTTGTTGGTGACAGAGGCGGCCCTTTCGGGGGCCGCCTTTTTTATTGGCTACGGGCGGGCGCCGATGGCGAGCAGGAACCCTTTCATGAGGGCGATGGGGCCGGTGTGGTGGAGCTGTTTGGCACGGGTGAGGTTGGTGAATGACTCGCGGGCGGAGAGGAGCGTCAGCCAGGCCATGGGCGGGCCGGAGACGGAGACTTCGGCGGTGAGGAGATCGCCGTCGCGGATGTCGATGGATGACTCCGTTAGCACCACTTGGAATGACAGTTCGCCGATGTGGAAGGCGAGGGAGCCGGCGAGGCCGGGGCGGGGTTGGAAGCGGCGCTTGAGGGAGGTCATGGCCCAGCGCGGGTTGAGGCAATCGCCGGTGGCGGGCGTTGTGAGCCATTGGGCTCCGAAGGCGCCGAGGGCGAGGATGGCGGGTTCGAGCTGGCGGCCGAGGGGCGTCAGCTGGTAGGCTTCGCCGCCGGCGGGCGGGGGGAGTTTTATTTTGGCGATGAGGCCCTGGTCGGTCATCGTTCGGAGGCGGGCGGCGAGGAGGTTGGTGGTGATGCCGGGGAGGCCGTCGAGGAGGTCGCGGTAGCGGCGGGGGCCGAGGAGGAGGTCGCGGATGAGGAGGAGCGTCCAGCGCTCGCCGATGAGGTCGAGGGCTTTGGCGACGCCGCAGAATTGATGGTACGATTTCATGCTTGACTATTTGGTGTATGTCGCTTTACTTTTTAATAGTAAATGCTTGTCTCCACACCTACAATGATA
>CANIFK010000633.1 GCA_947466555.1 Acidobacteriota bacterium
AGTGCGACCGCTGCGCCAGCCGCAGATGTTCCCGCCGGAAGTTCCAGCCCACGTTCATCAACTCCACCGCGTCGAGCGCCGACTTCCCTCGCCACGGCGCGCCCGCGGCGTGTGCGCTCTCCCCCTTGAACTGATACTCGACAGAGACCATACCGTTCTGCCCGCCCGGCCCCGAAGAGACGTTGAAGTCCGAAGAAACGTGCGCGAACAACACCGCGTCGACGTCCTTAAAAGCGCCTGCGCGCACATAGTAGGCCTTCGTGCCGAGCTGCTCTTCCCCCACGCCGGGCCAAAGTTTGATGGTGCCCGGAAGGTTCTCCCGCTGCATGATCTCCTTCACCGCCAGCGCGGCGATGATATTCAGCGGCATGCCCGAATTATGGCCTTCCCCATGCCCTGGCGCGTAATCCAACATCGGCGCGCGGTAGGCAACACCGGGTTTTTGCGATGCCTGCGGAATGCAATCGATATCTGAACCGAGGGCGATGACGGGCTTGCCGCTCCCCCATGTCGCCATCCATGCCGTGGGGATGCCGGCAATCCCGCGCTCGATTTTGAAGCCTTCTTTTTCCAGAATGCCGGTGAGGTATTTGCTGGTTTCGAACTCCTGGAAGCCGAGTTCGCCGAAGCTGAACACGGAATCAACCATGACCTGGGCTTGCTTGGACATGCGGTCGATGCGGCCGTTGAGGTCGGCTTTAATGGCCGCCTCGCGTTCGGGAGAGATTTTGGTTTGGCCGCAGACAAGGCAGGCAGAAATGAGGAGAAGAACAGCGGATCTGATCATGGGATGGCTCCTGATGCAGATCAGGATAACAGCAGCGTTTTAAAACATCCGCCGGAACGCCAGCGCCTGCTGCTTCCAGAACCCCTCGCCGTAGTCCCGGCCCGTCAATTGATCATCGATGCCGGTCGGGAGAAACGCGTGGGTGAAGTTCGCCGTGCCAAACAGGATGTCCCACACTGGCAGAACGGAAGCAAAGTTGCACCCCATTACCCGCCCCGTGTGCCCGATGCCAATGGCGTGATGCACCCGGTGGAACAGCGGGCTGACAATCAACCGATCCCCCAGCCACCCGAAGCTCAGCTTCACATTGGCGTGCGAAAAACTCTCAATCGCCCCCGTCACCAGCGTTACCGTCAGGAACGCCGCCGGCGGCGCGCCCACCGCCAACCCCACTGCAGCCCGGCCCGCCGCGGCAATCAGTTGCCCCAGCAAGTGCTCCCGCTCATCGGTCCAAAACGTCATCTGCCGCTGCGAATGATGCACCGCGTGCAGCGCCCACCAGATGTTGAACCGGTGCTCCCACCGGTGCCGCCAATAATCGGCAAAGTCCAGGATCACCAGATACAAAAACAAGTTATCGAACGAAGGCGGAATGATGCCCGCCAACCGGATTTCCGCGTTCACCCAGTCAAACGCCGGCGTCAGCACGATGAAGAAGAAAATCGGCAGGATCCCCAGCCGCGCCAGCAGCGTGTAGAACACGTCCACGCGCGTCGCCTTCCGGTCCTCCCACCGCTCCACCGGCAGCCACAACTCCAAAGGCCGGATTACAATCCACAATGCCACCAGTTCCAACGCCCCCAGCAAAAACAGGTGCGTCCAGTCGTAGGCCATCTCGTCGAAACTCATCCAGCCAAACCGGTACAACGCCGGCTGCACAACCTGCTCAAACAGCCACTGGTGCCACGCGTTGAACCACTCGGTCATCAACTACTTCTTCCTCCGCTCCGGGATCGTGGCAAAGCAAAACCCCTTCGCCTTCAGCTGTGTCAATAGCGGGTCCAGCATCGGCCAGTACGGGTCCTTCCGGCTCCAGATTCCCAGGTGCATCACCATCACATCGCCGTCCCGCAGATCCCGCACCGCGTTCCGCAGCAGCGTCGCGTTTGGGTGTTTATCGGACGGCAATTCGTCGCCCAGAAACCCCGCTGGCGCCCAGCCAATATGCTCTGTATACCCGCAACTGGCCGCCGCCTTCAATGCCAATGGCGTCGTCTTCCCGCCCGGCGCGCGCCAGATGCCGTCATACCCGCGGCCCGTCAACTGCCGGAACACATCCTCGGATTTCTTCAACTCACGGCAAACCCCGGCGCGGTCCAGCAGTTCCCGCCTCCCGTTCTTGCCGACGTAGGCCACCTTCCCGCCCGCCACATCGCCCCGGAAGTAATGGTGCCGAAAGGTGTGCGAACCGAACGCGTGCCCATCGGCCACCAGCGATTTCCAGAACGGCGCCCAGGAGGCGTCCATCGACATATCCTCGCGCGTGGTCTTTTCATTGGCGACGAAGAACGTGGCTTTCACGTGGTGCTTCCGCAGCACCGCCGCAATCTCCTCGGCCGGGCCCATGGAGCCGGTGTCGATCGTCAGGTACAGCGTCTTCTCGCACCCGGCCGCCAGCAGCAGCCCACTACTTGCGAGGCGCGTGAGAAGAGAGATAAATCCCATGAGGTGAGCGTCCTACCGGGATCTGCTTGACGATCGTCTTGGTCTGCAGATCCAGAATCGAAACCTTCCGCGCCCAGCGCGATGTCATCCACAAATACCGCTGGTCGCTGGTGACGTCCATGCAGTCCGGCCCGCCCGGCGCCGGGTAGGAATCGACAACTTCCAGCGTCTCCATGTTGATCTTCGAAATCGTGTTCTCCGCGCGATTGGACAGGAACACATGCTTCCCATCGCCCAGCCGGACGAAGTTATGCGCGCCCTTACCGGTGAATATCTTCTTCACCCGCTTCTTCGCGCGCCAGTCGATAACATCGACGTAGTTTTCGCCCAAAATCCCAATCAGCAGATACTTCCCATCCGGCGTCATCAGAATGCCGGCCGGCTGTTTCCCAATCGGAAGTTTCCAGGCGATCGTCTGCGTCTCCAGGTCAATCGCGGCCAACTGATTCGTATCCTGCAGCGTGATAAACACGGTCTTCGAATCCGGCGAATAGGCCAGGTGCGACGGCGCTTTCGGCAACGACAGCCGCTTCACGATTTGAAAGTTATCGGGCTTGTAGATGTCCACCCGGTTCAGCCGCAGCGAGACGGAAACGAACCACTTTTTATCCGGCGAATAGCCGATCTGATAAGGGTCGGAGATGTTCTTTACTTTGTTCTTGATCTCGCCCGTCGTCCGGTCCAGGAAGACCAGTTCGTTGGAGGCGGCATTGGCGATGATGATGAACTTGTCGTCCGGCGTCGCCATCAGGTGATGCGGCTCTTTGCCGATCGCAACGCGCTTGGTTTCGCGCTGGGTGTTGGCGTCGATCAGCGAAAGGGTTTCATCCCCGGAGTTCAGTACGATGGCGATTCCAGGAGCGGCGGCGAGTGAGAAGGAAAGCAGAAGACCGAAACAGAAGTAGTGCATTTTGTTTTCGAGCCACGGGGCTCTTCCTCACCGTAGCAGAATCCGCCGCCGGGGACTAGCGGGGGGACCGGCATAGGGCGAAACGCCCGCCCGGTGTATTACCATTGAAAGATGTCACCTTGGACCGACAGGGTGAGTCGCCTGGTTCTAGGAGCTGTGCTAACCGCCTGTACTGTGGGTGTGGTTCATGCGGATCCGGCGGCTTCCTCATGCGACACGGACACCCGATGCGTGGCTTTGCGTAACTTCTTTTTGCGCTACCAGAGCCCCCTTCACGAATTCGCGCACGTTTTCCTCCGCGCTGCCGATGAACACAAAATTGACTGGCGGCTATTGCCGGCTCTTTCCATCGTGGAAACCGGGGGTGGGAAAAGCGGCACGCCATCGAACGTCTTCGGCTGGAACTCCGGCCGCACGCGTTTTGCTTCGGTGGAGGCCGGCATTCTCTTCGTCGCCAGCCGATTTGCCCAGTCGCCGATCTACGCCGGCCGCACCGCCATCGGCATCCTGCAGAAATACAATCCAGCGCGCAAGTCCTACCCCCCAAAGGTGACCAAGTACATGTTGGAGATAGCGCCCCACCCGGTGGAATGA
>CANIFK010000634.1 GCA_947466555.1 Acidobacteriota bacterium
CGCGCGGGGTCTTCGTAGTAGCTTTTTATTCGGTTGCCGAGTTCGTCGTTCATCGCTCTGCGACAATTTTCCCATGCGCGTTGTGTTGGATACGAACATTTTGATCTCGGCCTGCTGGACACCCGGGGGGAATGAGGCGCGCGTGATTGCGATGGCGGTGGGCGGGGCGTTGGAGATTGCGGTGTCGGACGAGTTGGAAGCGGAGTATCGGGACGTGGCGGGGCGGAAGAAGTTCGCGAAGCAGCGGGAGGCGCTGGAAGCGGCGATTGACTCGTTGTTGGCGGTGGCTTCGCGAGTTGAACCGGTGGCGGAGTGTGAGGCTTGTAGCGATGCGGATGACAATCAACTGCTGGATTGCGCGGTGGCGGCGGGGGCGCAGTTTGTTGTCACAGGGAATGGGAAGCACTTCCCGGCAGAGTGGCGCGGGGTGCGGGTGATCAACGCGCGGGCTTTGCTCGATTTATAGTTCGAGCGAATCGACGACGGCTTCGATGGTGCCGGGGGCGTTGCCTTCGAGTCGATTGTTGACGAAGATGTAGGACGGTTTGCGTTCGCCGAGCGACTTCTGGATGAGGGCGCGGAGAGCATCGCGGGTTTCGGGAATAGGGTCCTGGATTTCGCGGTAGGGCTCGAATGATTTGACCGCTTCTTCGTAGGGGCGGCCGCGGCGGAGGAGGGCGCGTGTGACGGTGAAGCCGGCGGTGTAGGCGTCGGCAATGGCGGTTTGCGTGGGCAGGTCGGGCATGCGCGTCCAGGCGTTGAAGACGTGGGCGACGCCGTTGGAACGGAGGACTTCGAAATACTCCGGGCAGAGGTATTCGGCGTTGCGGATTTCGACGGAGTAGCGCGGACCTTCGGGGAGGGCGGAGAGGAAGCCGTCGAGCACGGCGAGGAATTCAGCCACGTTGGGGAAGGCGGATTTTGAGAACGTGCCGAACTCGAAGATGAAGAGCGCGGCGCGGGCGCCGTAGGGCAGGAGGGGTTCGTAGAAGAGGCGCGTGAAGACTTCGGAGTTGAGGAAGTTGTCGTTATCGAGCCCGGCGCGGCGGCCGTAGCGGGCGTGGGTGGGCCACTTCTTGACGGTGATCTCTTCCGGCACTTTGAAGGCGAACTGGAGGGCGGCGGGACTGCCGCCGAAGAGTTTGCGCCAGTATTCATCGGAGGGGAATTGGTAGAACGAAAAATCGCCGCAGACGATGGGGAAGGTTTCGGCGTATTCGGCGAGGCAGGTGTCGTCGAACTTCTTCTGGCTGAACTTGCCGCGGGTGATGTAGCGTTCGGGCGTGTAGATGGAGCCGAGCCAGCCTTCGTATTTCCACGAACTGGTGCCAATGAAGATGCCGCGCTGGGCGAGCGTGGAGAGGCGCGCGGCCAACGGGCGCGGCTCTGCGAATAACGAACCGGTGATCACCAGGCCCTCGACACCCGGTATCCGTAGGGATCGGCGCCGGATTCGAGGACGCCGCCCGGGGTGATGCGGATCATGGTGGGCGCAGAGCCGCCGGCCCAGCGGGAGCGGGTTTCGGTTTTGTGGCCTTTGTTGACGAGGGCGCCAGCGACGTCGTTGCCGATGCGTTCGTCGAGGATGAGGTCACCGGGGCTCATGGCGTGGTTGTCGAAACTGGAGACCAAGTGGCGCGTTTGGAAGCGCGGGGCTTCGAGAGCCATCTGCGCGTTCATGCCGAAATCGACGACGTTCAACAGCATCTGGAGAAGGGCCTGATCCTGGTTGTCCCCGCCGGGGGTGGAGAGGGCGAGATAGGGCTTCCCTTCCCTGGTGACAAGCGTCGGGCTGAGGGTGACGCGGGGGCGTTTGCCGCCGGCGAGTTCGTTGGGATGGCCTTCGACGAGGAGGAAACTCTGTGCGCGCTGGGTGAGCGGAATGCCGGTATCGCCGGCGACGACGGAGGGCAGCCAGGCGCCGGATGGCGTGGCGCTGAACATCATGCCGTCGGCATCGGCGGCGTTGACGCAGGTGGTATCGCGGGCCATGAGCGCGTCGTCAATTTTGACGCGGACGATTTCGCTTTCGGCGGGGTGGCGGCCGCGTTTGCCGTTGATTTCGCCGGGGAGGAACTCCATGGAGGCGTAGTCCTTGATGGCGGCGCGGCGCTCGACTCCGTACTCTTTGGAGAGGAGGCGGTCGGCGGGGAGGGTGTTGAATTTCGGGTCGCCGTAGTAGGTGTCGCGATCGGCGTAGCCGAGCTTCATGGCTTCGACGATGGTGTGGATATAACGGGTGGAGTTGTGCTGCATGCCGGCGAGGTCGTAGCCTTCGAGCACGTTGAGGGTTTCGATGAGCGTGGGGCCCTGGCTCCAGAAGCCGGGCTTGTAGACGGTGTAGCCGCGGTAGGTGGTCGACACCGGTTCTTCGGGGGATAGCTTGAAGGCGGCCATGTCTTCGTAGCGGAGGAGGCCGCCGTTGGCTTTGGAGAACTCGTCGATTTTACGGGCGATGGCGCCACGGTAGAAGTAGTCGCGAACGGCATCAATGGCGGCCTGGCGGCTGGCGCCGCCCTTGAGCGCCTTGGCTTCTTCGGCGGCCATGGCGCGGAGGGTGCGGGCGAGATCGGGTTGCGCGAAGACCATGCCCGGGGCGACGGGGCGGCCGCCGGGGAGGTAGGCGTGCATGGACGTGGGCCAGAGGGAGAAGAACTGGCGGGAGCGCATGATGGACCCGGCGCGTTGTTCGTCGAGGGGCGCGCCGTCGGCAAGTTCGATGGCGGGTTGGATGATTTCGCCGAAGGAGCGCACGCCATATTCGCGGAGAGCGACTAGGCCGGCCTCCACCATGGCGGGCACGAGCGCTGGGAGCAGGCCGGCTACGGGCACCATGCCCTTCAGCCCGTTGGGCTCCAGGATTTGTACTTCGCCGGGCTGCATTTTGTGATTGCGGAACATTTCGGCGTTGGCCGATTTTGGCATCGTGCCGACGCCGGCGATGGTGATGACTTTGCCGGTTTTGGTGCGGATGAGAATGGGGGCTTCGCCACCGAAACCGAAGTGGGAGTATTCGATCATGCTGGCGGCGAACATCGTCGCCACGCCTGCGTCGACGGCGTTGCCGCCGAGGTAGAAGAGACGCATGCCGGCGTCGGCGGCGGAGTCTGTTCCGGCCGTCACCGCGCCCTTCACACCGCGCGTGGGAAATCGCAAGGGCCGTTCGAACGACCGCCTTTGCGCTTGCGCCTCGATCGCCCATCCGCCCAGTAAGAGGGCGCCGACTGCCAACGCGACGTTTCGTTTCATATGGCTCGCCTCATTATAATGAGGGGAATCCCCTCTATGGTCAGAGTACCTGTTTACTTCCTTTGCGTGGCTCTGACGGCACACGCGCAGACCACCGCCGAACGGTGGTGGCAGCACGTCCAGTTCCTGGCGGACGACAAGCTGGAGGGCCGCAACACGGGCTCTGAAGGACATCGATTGGCGACGCAGTACGCGGCCGATCAGTTCAAGGCGATTGGACTGCAGCCGGCGGGCGTGAATGGCTGGTTTCAGCCGGTGCCGTTCGATACGCGGCAGATCGATGAAACGGGCTCGTCGCTGGCGATTGTCGCCGGTGGGAAAGAGACGAAGCTGACGCTGGGGAAAGAGGCGTTCATCAGCATGCGGGCCGAGCCGGCGCCAGCGGTGCGGGCGCAGATGGTGTTTGTGGGTCATGCGTTGCGAGTGCCGGAGATGGACTACGACGACCTGCGCGGCGTTGATCTGAAGGGCAAGATCGCGGTGTTCATCAACGGCGCGCCGAAGGGCTGGCCGGGTCCGCTGAGTTCGCATGTGCAGACGGCGGCTTACCGCTGGGCGGCGCTGCGGAAGGCGGGCGCGATTGGCGTGGCGACCATTGCCAAGGTGCAGACGACGCCGTGGGTGCGCGGGGCGGCGGCGCGGGTGCAGATGCAGATGTCGGCGCGGATGCCGGGCATGGAGGAAGAGGGCGGACA
>CANIFK010000635.1 GCA_947466555.1 Acidobacteriota bacterium
CGGGGGCTTCGGCGTAGGTCTTGAAACCTGTTGCGGCGGAGAGGGTGAGAGTGACGGCTTTGGCGTTTTCGACGGTGAGTTTATCGCCTTTGACGGTGACTTTGCCGCCTTCGGCTTTGGCGTCGAGTAGGGCGGCGAAACGCATTCCCTTGCCTTCGGTTTCGTCGTAGGTGATGGGGTTGGGAGTGCGGTAGTAGTTGGGGTCGACGTGGGCGGGGGCTTTGCCGGTGAGCTGGAGGGAGGCGGGGCCGGCGGCGGCGGTTTTTGCGCGGAGGGGGCTGGAGAGAGTGGCGGAGAAGTTGAGCTTATCGGGACCGTTGGCAGTGCAGCGGACGACGATCAATTGATCGGGAAAACTGGCAAAGACTTCGCGGGTGTAGGTGGTTTGGCCGGACTGGAAGGTGGTGGTGGCGATGGCGGTATCGAGGTTGAGTTCGCGGCGGTAGTTGGTGGTTTCGTTGAGGCCTTCGAACTGGAGATGGAGATCGGCGAGGGGGAGATACGACTGGTTGTAGGGGCCCTGCATTTTCTTGCAGAGGGCGTCGGCTTCGGTGTATTTTTGCTGGCGGAGGAGGCGGCGGACTTCGGGGAGGACGGCTTTGGCGGCGGGGTTGTTCCAGTCCTTGGGGGCGCCGGACCAGAGGGTGTCTTCGTTGAGTTGGAGGCGTTCGGAATCGACGCCGCCGAAGACCATGGCGCCGAGGCGGCCGTTGCCGACGGGGAGGGCTTCGGTCCAGAGTTTGGCGGGTTGTTTGTACCAGAGGGCGAGGGGGTTGCTTGGCGTGGGGACGGCGGCGAGGGCGGCGGGGGCGGCGAGGAAGTGACGGCGGGTCAGCATTGGGCGATTTGTTCGGCGACCGGTTTGTATTGTTCGGCGATGGGGTCGGTCAAGTTGGCCCATTGATCGTAGTCGAGGATCTCTTCGACTGCGTCTTGGCCGGAGTACTTGACGACTTGCGCGATTACTTCGTCGGGCGGGCGGACGGCGCCGGCAGGGGCGTGGAGGACGAGGACGGGGAAATCGCCGAGGGCGGGGATTTTTTCGGAGGTGATGGGGAAGCGGAGAGCTTCAAAGAGGGCCAGGAGGCGGGGGTTGCGGGTGACGACGAAGTGGAGGGCGGCGTAGTTGAGGGCGAAGGGTTTGAGGTCTTCGGCAGAACGCTTGGGGGCGGTGGCGAGTTCGCGGAAACGGGCGAGAGGGAAATCGGGAAAGCTGAAGACCCAGCGGAGGGGGCTGGTGACGGTGACGGTTTTGGGACCGGTGCGGGTGGTGATTTCGTGGGAGTAGGTGAAGGGGTTGAGGACGGGGGTGGCGAAGGGGATTTCGAAGGCGTCTGGGAGGGCGGGGTCGAGACTTAGTGGTTTGGACGCGGCGACTTCGGCGAAGTAGGCTTTGAAGCTGGCGAAGGCGACGGCGGCGTCGCGGGGATTGTCCTTGTGGCTGCCGGTGATGTAGGGACCGAAGACGGCGCCGGGGCGGAAGAGGAGGCGCGTGGTTTCCAGATAGCCCGAGGCTTGTGACTGGAGCGTGCCGCAGAATTGGCGGGAGATATCGCGGAGGTCGGCGTAGTTATCGAGGTTAATGGATTCGGGCACGGGAGTTACTCCTTGGGGTTATTCTATCGCGCATTGATTTAAGAGGGGTCCGGCGAGTTCGGGGACGTACTTGACGATGTCGCCGTGGTAGGCGGTGGGGTGTTCGGCGAAGTGGGCGTTTTGCTTGTGGGCTTCGACGAGTTGGCGGGCCATGGAGAGGGGCATGGTGTCGTCGTTATGGGCGTGGAGGACGATGAGGCAGGTGTCCTTGAGGCGGGCGATGCGTTCGCGGTTGGGGAAGTTGGTCCAGACCCAGGGGGAGAGGCGGCCGAAGATGGGGTGGAGGGCGGCGCGATCGGGGACGCTGGTGTAGGTGGCGGCGGTGATTAGGACAGCGAGATTGTGGCGTTCGGCGAGGTACGTAGACGGGCCGCCGCCGAGGGAGTGGCCGAAGGCGAGGGTGGTGGCGGGGGTGGCGTTATCGCGGCGTTGGGCTTCGGCGAAGATGGCTTCGGCGTCGCGGTAGATGCCGTTTTCACTGGGCCAGCCGGTGGAGCGGCCGTAGCCGCGGTAGTCGTAGACGTAGGTGGCGATACCGAGGGAGGCGAGCCAGCGGGGGATGGTGACGTAGGCGTCCATGGTGCCGGCGTTGCCGTGGCTGAGGATGGCGGCGCGGAGTTTTGAGGTTGGCGGGCGGGTGGGGCTCCAGCGGCGGAAGTGGATGCGTTCACCGTCGGTGGTGGTGGCGAAGAAATCGGCGGCGTTGTCGGTGGGTTGGGGCGGCTGGTAGGGGCGGGGGTGGCCGGAGTATTTGTAGACGAGTTCGGTGTAGACCTGGAAATCCTGGGTGAGGATGATGACGAGGATGAGCAGGCAAAGAGCCGTCAGCGGCCAGCGGAGCATGGGTTCATTATCGGGGATTTAAAAGGAGAGGCCCGCCGTTGGGAGAAACGGCGGGCCGAGAGGATTTGGAACTGGAATGGAACTTCGGAGAGAGAGTGAAGGTGCGATGCAATCGCGCCTTACATTTAGATAGTGTGAATCCTGGGAGAATATTCTCTCTTTATTTCAAAATTATTCGGGGCGATTTCCGAAACGGCGCGGGCCGGGGCCGTTCATTCCGGGACCTTGGCCGGGACCCTGGCCTAGGCCGAAGCCGGGGCGGCCGGTGGCGTTGGCGGGCGGGGCGAGGAGTTCGAGGGCGTGGGCCTGGCCGATGGCGGGGCGGAGTTTTTCGGCGTCTTCGAGCGCCTTCAGTTTGGTCTTCTGATCGGCGGAGAGGAAGCTAGTGGCTTGTTCGCGGAGCTTGGTGTGGGCGGCATCGAGCTGTTTGTGGATGGCGGCGATTTCCAGGACTGCTTTGCCGATGGCGGCCGCGTCTGTACTACCGTTGGCGATGGTGGTTTGGAGGGCTTGCTGTTTGGTGTGGGCCTGATCGGCGAGGGCGCGGTTGGCGGTGCGGGCGGCGGTGTTGGCGGCGGTGATGGAGGAGAGCTGGGTGTCGGAGAGGTTGAGGTAGGTCTTCAGCTCGGTGAAAGAAGGGGTGGCGGCCGGGGGTTGCGCGAAGCAGACGGCGGCGGCAAGGAGAGTGAGAACGATCGGGGTTTTCATTTTGATTTCCTTTGATTTTCGGTTTGGGCGGCGGGTAATTCGCGGCCTCTGCATGGTTGAACGCGGACGGAGGGGGGGAAGTTGGTTAAGGATTGGCTAAATCGGAAGGGGGTCGCGCACGGGTGTTCCCTTTATGGCTGACAATGGACGTGCACCCCATGCGAATGAGTGAGAAGCAGGTGAACGTTCTGGTGGGCGGCGCATTGCTGGCGCTGTTGCCGCTGGCGTGGCTGCAGTACCGGTGGATTAGCGAAGTGGCCGAGGCGGATCAGCAGCGGCGAACGCGGGAGCTGACGGCGGCGTTGGAACGGGTGTCGGCGGAGACGGACCGGGCGGCGGGGCAGTTGCATGCGGCGCTGGTGGGGCCGCGGGGTGGGGATGGCGTGCCATTGGAGCGGCGGATTGCGAACTATTCGCCGGGGGAGGATTCGTTGCCGGTGGCGCGGGTGCTGCGGGCAACCGAAGGGGAAGATGGCGTGCGGGCGGAGGTGTGGGACGCGGCGCAGGGGCGGATGGTGGCGGCGCCGGTGCCGGGGTGGTGGAATGAGCAGGTGGTGCGGGAGGGGCCGATGCATTCCGAGCCGGCGGCGCTGTTGGGGCCAGCGTTTGGGGAAGATGACGAGCGAACGGGGTTCGTGGTGTTGGAGTTGGACGAGCGGAAGATTGTGGAGGAGTTTTTGCCGCGGTTGGTGCAGGCGCAGTTGGGGGAGATCTACCGGAACGAGTATTCGATTCGGGTGGTGAAGATGGGGCAGGCATTGGGGGGTGATGTGGCGGTGCCGGTGTTC
>CANIFK010000636.1 GCA_947466555.1 Acidobacteriota bacterium
AACCAATCCCCCGCCCTCAAAATCAAATCCACCCTCCGCGCAGGCGTCCGCACCGGCGGCTACTCCGAAACCAACCACAATCAATCCCCCACCCTAAAAATCAAATCCGCCCTCCGCGCCGGCGTCCGCACCGGCGGCTACACCGACGACAACCACAACCAATCCCCCACCCTAAAAATCAAGTCCGCCCTCCGCGCCGGCATCAAAACCGGCGGCTACACCGAAGTCAACCACAACCAGTCCCGCTAACCCGACCGCTGCCCGCGCCGACAAACACCGCCACGCGGGCAGCCCCAATCCCAGTCCGCACCCCCCAAAAACCCACAAAACACACCCCTGTGGAAAAGTCAGTCACAAGGGAAGTGATATTTTTATTTTCCGCCTTATCAACACCATACAGACTTTTCAAAATCGGTTACACTACCCACGCACAGCACGATCAAGATATGAGGATCGTACTTGTCCTGTGCCTGCTTCTCCCGCTCTCTGGCGGCGAGGAGTCGCCCGCCGCTCACCGGGCCGCAGCCACCGCCTCCGCCCGTCTCGGCAACTGGCGCTCCGCCGAAACCCACCAACGCCGCGCACTCGATCTCTGTCCCAACTGCGCCCCCGAAGACCGCGCCGCGCTCCGCTCCGAACTCGCCACCTATCTCGTCCTCGGTGGCTTCCCCGAAGCCGCCGCGCCGCTCTGGAAACGCTCCATCGCCGAACTCCCGGCCTCGAGCCCCCTCATCGCCACCCAGTACATCGGCCTCGGCGTCGCCCTTCACGCCGCCGGCCACACCGCCGATGCCCGCGCCGCCTGGCAAAAGGCCTGCCACGTCGCCAACGGCGACAAGTTCGAGGACGCCGCCTGCCGTTTCAACATCGCCGTCCTCCGCGCCGATTGGAGCGAGCTCGAATCGCTCCTCCCCACCCTGCTCACCGTGCCCGGCGCCCTCACCCGCGCCACGGCCCTGCTGCAGACCGCCAAAGCCGCCATCACCGCCCATCAGCCAGCCCGCGCCCGCCTCCTGCTCGATCAGGCCGACGCCGTCATCGTCTGGGAACTTAGCGCGCAACACCCCTTCCGCGCCAGCGTCTACGACGCCCGCGCCCACCTCGCCGAAGCCGCCGGCGACCCGAAGGAGGCCAAAAGCTGGCGCCGAAAGGCCCAAAAAGAAAACGGTGCCGAACGCTATCCGCGCGGCACCGTCTCCCTCGAAGAACTCAAACGGAGGCCCCAATAATGGAGCCCCGCCAAAAACTACTGCGTCAGAATGTCGTACGTCGTCGTGCCCGCCACGCGGACCTTCTCGTACTTGGCCATCCATTCCTTGTGGAACGCGTTGGCCGTGTACTCCTTCAACGCGTCCGGCCCCGTCATGAGCATGCAAACGCCGTGCTGCCGCATCAGCCGGTTGGCCTTCGTGTCGACGTCCTTCTCACCGGCCGCCAGCTTCTTGCGCGCCTCGGCCGAAACCGTGAACTGCGCCAGCGGCGAACGGAGCTTCCCGTGCCATACGCTCTTGATGCCCTTGAACTTGGACGGCCACTGGTCGGTCGCTTCGCCGAACGCCTTCCAATCGGCCGCCGTCGCCTCCGGAATCACCGTGAAGGCAAAACAGTGCATCATGCCCTTGTCTTCGGCCATCGCCAGGCCGGAAGTGAGCAGCATCATCGCTGCCGCGGTCAAAAAGAATTTCATGTAGTTGGTCTCCTGAGGATCAATAGTAACAAGCTACTCCGGGCCGCCGCCGGGCTTAGCCGGCACGTCCACGGCGTTTATCTTCGGCAGCCACTTGGCATGCTCGGTCTTCACCGAAGCATACTGCGCGTCGCCGGCCAGATTCTTCCATTCCAACGGGTCCTTCGAGCGGTCGTACAGCTCCTCGGTCCCGTCGCTGTAGCGGATGTACCGCCACCGGTCGCTCCGCACCGCGTGATTCTTGTTCCCGAAGGTGGTCAACGCCGGCCGATCCCACTTGGCCGCCGGATTGGCCAGCAACGGGCGCAAACTCACGCCTTCGCACTCCTTCTTCGACGGCAGCCCGCATACGTCGGTCAACGTCGGAAATACATCCATCAGGCTCACGGTGCGGTCACACCGCCCGCCGGCCTTCGTCAACCCGGGGACTTTCATCATGAGCACGTTATGCGTCGCCTCTTCCCATAGAGTGAACTTCCGCCAATGGAGTTTCTCACCCAGGTGCCAGCCGTGGTCGCTCCAGAGGATCACGATGCTGTTCTTCGCCATCGCGCTCTTGGCGAATCCGTCCAGCAGCCGGCCCAGCTCGGTATCGGTAAACCGGATCGAGGCCAGGTACGCCTGCACGCCCTCTTTCCACTTGCCGTGGTCGGTGACAATCTTGTGGTCCCCGTTGGGCTTGGCCATCTTCTTGCCGATCGGCGGAATATCGTCCAGATCGTCGCCGTTCACCTTCGGCAGCGTGATCTTGTCCACCGGGTACATATCGAAATACTTCTTCGGCACATACCAGGGCAGGTGCGGCCGGAACAGGCCCACCGCCAGGAACAGGGGCTTCCCGTGGTCCTTGTTCATCTGGCCCATGGCCCAATCGACGACCTTGTGGTCGCCCATCGCCTCGTCGCCTTCGGTGATCGGGCCCCAATCGAAATGCGCCATCGACGGCAACCCGCTGGCCGGGATCTTCGCCGGCTTCGGATCGGCTGGCTTCTGCTGGGTCTTGGAGGGGAAATACTCCTCCCAGCTCTGGGGGTCCGGGTAGCTGTCGTGATAGGTCTTCCCGCCGCCGATCGACTTGTAGCCGTGATCGGTGAAGTACTGGGGCAGCGTCCGGCTCTTGGCCAGTTGGGGCGAATCCCGCCACGGCTGGTTGTTCTGATATACCCCGGAGGTCGACGGCCGGATCCCGGTCATCAGCGCCGCCCGCGACGGGTTGCACAACGGCGCCGCGCAGTGGGCGCTCGTAAACAAGACGGACTCTTTGGCCAGCCGGTCGAAGTTCGGGGTGACCGAATCCGGATTGCCGCCCAGGCAGCCGATCCAGTCATTCAGATCGTCCACGCAAATCATCAGGACGTTGGGCTTAGCCGGCGCGCCGCAAAGCAGCCCAGCGCCAGTTAATGAAAGGAAGGTTCGCCGATTGAGTCGCACCGAGATAGCATATCCCGATCACCGCCAGCTGCGCCGCCTCAACGCCCAGGTTGAACCCGGCCAGCGCGGTCACGAACTCCGCGCGCGGAAGGCCCAGCTCCGTCAGAACACTCGCAAAGCCCATGCCATGGAGCAGCCCGAAACCGAACACCAGCGCCAGCCGCCGCCGCGCAGCGGCGCGCCGTTCGAAGAAGATGTAGACGATCGAGAGCCAGATGGCCGGTTCCACAATCTCCGGCGGCAGCCGGAAGACGTTGAACATGGCCAGGCCGAGCGTGATCGAATGGGCCACCGTGAACACGGTGGCCTGCGCCAGCAGGCTCCGGACGGAGGAGCTGGCCAGGAAAAGGCCCAGGATGAACAGCATGTGATCCCAGCCGAGAGGAAGAATATGAGTGAACCCTAGAACCAGATACTGCCCCAGGACGCGCCAGCGCCCGGGAGCGGGAGCGGCCACCGCGATCGGCGCGGACGTTTCCCCGCCGTCGAGCCAGACGCTGTTCGGCCCGACCGTCAACCCGTAGGAGGCGAAGGTCCAGCCGTACTTCCAGGTGAAGGTCTGTGCCCCCGCTGGCAACACGCCGGACAGCCGGAGCGTCCCGCCCTCCTGGCGCAAGGAGGGGGTGGCGCGGACCCCGTCGAACCGGAGGTCGACGCGGGACAGGAAGGCCGCTTCCCCGCCCTGCCACTTCTCTTTCAGGGCCGCCGGATCGGTCGTGATCTCGACCAGGTAGGCGCCCGGTTCCGGAAAGGTCACGTCGACCCGGGTGGTCCCGATTTCGTGAGCCTGCGCGGCGAGCGCCAGGAGGAGC
>CANIFK010000637.1 GCA_947466555.1 Acidobacteriota bacterium
GACGCCGGTCGCCACCAGGTACGCCAGCATCAGGCCCATTATGCCCGTGATGCTGGTGGTGATCGCGAGAGCGATGTACCAGTTGCGGTGAGTTTTGACTTCCGAAATGATGCTGACCGCCTCGGTCACGTCGTGATACGACGGGTGACCGGAGGTCAGCGACGGCGTGAGCCGTTCTTTCATTTCCTGTGCGTGAGAAAGTTCCGCCATTACGCCAACTCCGGATTGGGATTGCGCAGCTTCGCCAGATACGTCGTGCGCGGCTTCACGTTGAGCTCGTGGAGCAGCGAGTAGTTCCGGTGGTCCTTCTTGAGCTGCGCCACTTTCGATTCGGGATCGTTGATGTTGCCAAAGGTGATCGCGTCCGCCGGGCAGGTCTGCTGGCAGGCGGTCAAAATGTCGCCTACCTTATAAGGACCGGCCGCACCCGAAGCGCGTCCTTCCGCCTTCGACTTGATCTTGGCTTCCTGAATACGCTGCACACAGTAGTTGCACTTCTCCATCACGCCGCGCATGCGGACCGAGACGTCAGGATTGTGCACCATCTTCGTCAACTCATCGATATCCTTGTGGAAGTTCAAGTAGTTGAAACGACGAACTTTGTAGGGGCAGTTGTTGGCGCAGTACCGGGTGCCGACGCAGCGGTTGTACGCCATGTCGTTCAACCCCTCGGGGCTGTGTACCGTTGCCGCCACCGGGCAAACCGACTCGCACGGCGCGCTTTCGCACTGCTGACACGCCATCGGCTGGTAGACAGCCTGCGGATCTTCTTCGTCGCCGGTGAAGTACCGGTCCAGACGAATCCAGTGCATTTCGCGGCCCTTGCCGACCTGTTCCTTACCGACAACAGGGATGTTGTTTTCGCTCTGGCAGGCCAGGAGACAGGCGTTGCAACCGATACAGGCATTGAGATCAACCGCCATGCCCCACTGATTGCCCTTCGAGTAGTCATGCTCTTCGAACAGGGAGAAGAGTTCAACATGCTCTTCTTCTTCCCGCGCGAACCCGGGTTCCTTTTCGAACTTGCTGAGCGTCGCCTCGAGAACGATCGGGCGGCCTTCCTGGCTGTGATGCTCCTGCGTGGTCACCATGTAGTAGGTGCCCGCCGCCTTGGTCACGTTCGCCGCGGCCGTAAAGCCCATCGCCGCCGAGGTGCGAACGGCAAAGGCGTTGTAGCCGATACCGCGGCCAACCCGGCCAATATCCTTGCGCCCGTAGCCAGTCACCAAAGTGACCGCGCCATCGGCGTGCCCCGGCAGCACATACACCGGCGCTTCAACCTTATGACCACCGATTTCAACGGTGATCTTCTGGGCGTACATGCCGACGTTGTCGGGGATGATCTCCACCTGCAACTCTTTGGCCGTCTTCGGGCTCATGAGTGCAGCGTTGTCCCACACCAGTTTGGTAACCGGATCCGGCGCCTCGTGCAACCAGGCGTTATTCGCGAACCGGCCGTCCCAGAAGCTGGCGCTCGGGATGAACGAAACTTCTACTTTGCCGCTGGCCTTCGGCGCGCTGTTGACAGCCGCTTCGACCTTGGTCTTATCGGCGCCAGTCTTGGCCAGCGCGGGACCCGTACCGGCAACCACGCCATCGTGCAGCGCTTTGCGCCAGGCGGCGTCGTCGAGCTTCGACTGCGCCTTCACTAATTCAAATGCCTTGGCCCACTTTCCTGTCACCAGGAAGTTAGTCACTTCGATCGCCGATTTCGTACCGAACAGCGGTTCGATCAGCGGCTGCACCAAAGAAACAGTGCCATCGAGGTTGGCCACATCGCCCCAGGCTTCGAGGTAATGCGATTCCGGCAGGTGCCACTTGGAGGCAACAGCGGTTTCGTTGACTTCCGCACCGAGGTGGATCGAGTTGGCAGCCTTCTTCAAAGCATCGCCGAACCCAAAGTCCGCAGGAGCGTCGTAAACCGGGTTACCACCGAGAACTACCAGCGCCTTCACAGCGCCACTGTTCAGTTCGGCGACCAATTCCTTCACCGCGGCGAGCGGCCGGCGCTCTTCCTTCGTGTAAACGACGGTTTCCCCGGCATTGCCTAGCGTCTGATTGATCAGCGCGACCACCGCGTGGACCACCGCGGGCTGCCGAGGACCGGCGAGAACAATCGCCTTACCCTTGTTCGCCTGCAGATCCTTCGCCAGGGCCTTAATGAACTTGTCCTGCTGGCCCAGCACCTTCAACCCGGCGATGGCGCCGAGTTCACGGGCGAGGTCGAACACGAAGTTCTGCACATCGCTCGGCTTGATCCGCAACCGGTTGTCGGCCATGATGCCGGTCAACGAGAAGTTGGTCTCCACCGAGTACAGCCGGTTCATGCCCGGAGCGGCATGCTCTTCGGCGGCCGGAGGCGTAGCGACCGCGGCAGCATTCAATTTATGTTCAGTATTCGGAGCAGCAACCGCAGCCGCGCCGTGTTCGGCAGCCGGAGCGCCGTGGTCGGCGGGGGCCGCCACGCCGTGCGCCGCCGGAGCCGCAGCACCGTGGTGAGCGGCCGGCTTACGTCGCGCCGAGAAGTCTTTGACCCACGCCAGAGACCGGTTATCCAACTGCAGGAAGTCCGAATCGAGAGCGACGACAACATTGGCCTTCTTGAAGTCGAAGTGCGGGCGGAACGAATCGCCCATCGCAATCTGCGAGCCTTCGAGAATCGCATCGTCGGACAGCGCTTCGTATTCGACCCACTTGGCCTTCGGCATCTTCGCCGCCAGTTGGCTGCGCAGTCCCGACAGCGTCGGCGAGTTCACGAACGTGCTGAGCACCCGAACGCCTTCTCCATCAGCCGGCAACGTCGCCGCAGCTTTGGAGAATGCTTCCCACGTCGACGCCTTCCCGCCTTCCAAAACTTCCTTGGAGCGGTCCGGATCGTAGAGATTCAACACCGAAGCCTGCGCCAGCGAAGTCGCCGCGCCCCGGCTCGCCGGGTGGCTCAAATTGCCTTCAATTTTGATCGGACGGCCGTCGAACGACTCGACAACCAAGCCATACGCCCGCCCGTTAAACGGCATCGCCGTGGCGAAATGGAGCGAATTGCCCATCACCACGCCTTCTACTGATTTGGCGTAGGGCAGAATCTTCTCGACCGGACGACGGCAGGCAGTCAGCCCGGCCAGACCCATCGAAGCCGCCATCAGTTGCAGAAAGTTTCGCCGCGATTTGCCGTCCAGAATATCGGTGGCGCCTTCAGGAAACTCCTGCGTCACCCAATCCTGAAACTTGGAAGAGTTCGAAAGCTCTTCCAGGCTCCGCCAGAACTTCTTTCCGGTCTGGTTTCCAATACCTTGTATCTGAATCATCGGTGGCACCCTGAGCAGTTAACGGGGGGATTGATCTTTTTCACTGCGATAATCTCGCGCCCGATCTCCGCCGGATCGCGCTCCGGCTTCCAATCCAGCTTCGTCACCAGTTCGGCCGGCCGCAACCGCGGCGCCGCATTCCGATGGCACTCCAAACACCAGGTCATCGTTAACGGTTCGACCTGCTTCACTTCCACCATCTGGTCAATCCGCCCGTGGCAACTGACGCAGCTGACGCCCGAATTCACGTGCGCGCTGTGGTTGAAGTACACGTAATCCGGCAACCGGTGGACTTTCACCCACGGAATCGGCTGATCGGCCTCATAGCTCTTCCGCAACGGCTCCAAAACCACACTGGTCCCTTTGACCTTCGTGTGGCAGTTCATGCACGTCTGCGTCGACGGAATGGCGGCGTAGGAGCTCTTGTCAACCGTGGTGTGACAGTAAAGGCAGTCCAAGCCCAGGTTCCCGGCGTGCAGCTTGTGGCTGTACGGTATCGGTTGCGTTGGCTGGTAGCCCGGCTCAATCCGTTTCGGATGGTGCAGGAAAAGCACCCCCCCGGCCGTCGCCGCTGCCCCAATCCCCGCGACCAACAAGGCCGCCCGGATGATCAGGTCAA
>CANIFK010000638.1 GCA_947466555.1 Acidobacteriota bacterium
GAACAACTTCTGCTTTCTCCCCGAAAACGCCCACTGCGGAAACCGGTCGGCCATCGTGTCGTGAATACCCACCGCCACCGGCATTCGCCCCAGAATCGGGAAGTAGGAGTACACAGTCGGAAACCAGAACGCATCCAACCTCGCCCCGGCCACCACGAGGCTCATCCGCAGCAGATCCGTCACGCTGCGCGCGCTGTCCGCCGTAGCTCCGGCGCTCACGCTGCCACGCGTACCCGCGGCAACCCACCGCACATTCGGCGCCGCGATCGTGTCGCTCTGCTCCTGATCCAGAAACACAGTAAAGTGCCACTGCGGCCGCAGCCGCGCCAGTTCCGGCAGCAACTCCCGCAGGAAACGGCCGTATCCCCGGCGGTTGCTCCAGGTGCCACCGTCGATTCCGATTTCGATCGGCCTAGTAGTTATGCTGCGTTCCTGAGGAGCCAAAACAATAGCCTAACAACTCGCCCACGCTCCACAATGCGTGGAACAGAAATATCCCCGGCAGGCACCGCAGAAACGCGCCCATCCTCCGCGCCCTTCGCGCCGCCGACGCCGTGCGCAATGTCAGCAAAAACGGCAGCGCCGGACTCATCATGGCGAACATCCACCGCCGCCCACTCCGCGCCGCCGCATACCCCCGGCCGTAATGAAATCGCTGCCGCGCAAAATCGCCCGCCGTCATCGAGTTCCGAAACGCAATGCAGGCCGGCGCCGTGCGAATCCCGCGCCACCGCAAGTGCAGCAACGTCTCCCACGCGCCCGTCCGCAACAACTCGCTCTCCCCGCGCAGCGCCGCCGTCTTGTAGCTCAGATGCGCCCCGCTGATATCCGCCGCCGGCGCGTCGGCCAACGGCGGCGCGTACGCGGCATACTCGCAAAACCAAACCACCGCATCCAACCAACCCGAACCGGCCGCCAACCCCACCGCCCCGCCAATCGCCGGCGCCTCCGGGTGCATCGCATGCGCCGCCAGGATCGCCGCGCCCCACCCCGGCTCCGGTACACACCGACCCTCCAAACATGCCACCACCGGTTCAGTCACCTCCGGCAACATCGCCCAGCGCATCACCGGCACATCGGTCGGCGTGGGAAAGCGGCGGACTTCAACAGGCAATACCGGCGCGGCTTCCGAACAATCCGCCACCAGGATCTGCGCCACGTCCGGATCCCGCCGCAACTGCTCCACACAAGCAAGCAGCGTCTCCGCCGAGCGATACGCGGTGACGATCACGCTCAACCCCACGCTACTTCCCCGGCGCCACAGCGCGCCCCCGCCCCGTCAGTGTTCCCCAGCCGAATCGCAACAGCCCGGCGCCAAACGAAATGCCGTTGTAGAAGTGGTACAGCAGATGAAATGGAATCGCCGCCAAGGCAAACGCCCGGCCCCGTTTCGCGGCCAGGAACAGGTAGAACTGGTTGTTCAGCACCACCAGCAACAGCAAGATCAGGAAGAATGCGCCGATAACCAGATTGCTCGGCAGGTAGGTCAGAATCACCAACACCGTCAGCACCGCGTACAACGCCATCAGCAACGAAGCAACCTGCGCCTTGCGGCTGTCGTCGAACGAGTAACGGTGCCGCAAGAACAGCAGGACATACCCCTGTAGCACCGGAGGAATGATGCCCATCATGTGAGTCTGCCACGACAGTAACACCAGGATCCCGAACGCCGAACTCACGCCCAAAGTCGCCGTCCGGCTCAGCGGCGCCGACGAGCCGTCCAGCCAGAACCGCCCCATCATAAACAACAACAGCGCAAAAACAGGCGTCAGAAAATAGCCGCGCCAGTACAGCGTCATCAGCAAAGCAAACCCGACGCAAAGAAACGCCAGCGCCACGCTGATCCGCTGACTCAGCTGCAGATTCAGGTCATTCGGCATGTTCCGGTCGCGCAGAATTAACTCCGTCCACGGGATGCCCCGGTCCAGAATATCCGTCTTCAGCAGGTTCCAAAACGTCCATCGCTTCAGGTGCTTTACGCGCAGCCCCTTGTCCAGAACCATCTTGTGGTTGGCCTGGAACAGGCGATACCCCAGCTCGATATCCTCAATCGCCGGCCGCGCATAGCTCTCGTCAAACCCGCTGTGTGCCAGGAAGACATCACGCCGGATCGCGCCGCACCCGCTCCAGAACGTGGACGCCTGTTCGTGCCCGGTTTGGTGGACGAAACAGTGCATCAAATTCTTGTACTGGCTAAGAAAGTCCGCTTCCGCCGGGTTGTCATCGTAGGAGCCGATCACCGCGTCAATGGCAGGATTCGCGGCAAAAGCCTGCTGCACCCGGCCCACCGCGTCGCTATGCGCCACCACATCGGCATCCAGAAAAAACAGGATCTCTCCGCGCGCTTCCCGCGCCCCCAGATTGCGCGCCTTCGCCGGCCCGCTGTTCACTCCGGTCGATAGTACGCGCGCGCCCAACCGCTCCGCCACCGCCCGCGACCCGTCGGTCGAACAGTCATCCACCACCAGGATTTCCATCGGCGCCACCATCGATTTACCCAACGCGCCCAGGCACTGCGTTAGCTCGGCCTCGCCGTTATAAACCGGAATGATGACGCTGACATTCACTGCTGGCTCCGGACGTACCACTCTATCGTGTCCCGCAGCCCGGCGGAGAGCGCCACGCCCGGCCGGTACCCCAACGCCCGCAGCCGCGACGTGTCGGCCACCCATCGCTGCGAATCGCCCGGCCGCCGCTGCCCGGTAAACGCCATCCGCGGATGGGCGCCCATCATCTCGCACAGCATCTCCGCTAATTGCCGGATGGTCACAATCTCATCCCCGGCAACGTTGATCACCTCGCCGTGAAATTCCGCCTTCTCCGCCGCCAGCAGAAACGCGTCCACAATGTTGCGCGCGTGGCTGAAATCCCGCTCCTGCGTACCGTCCCCGAATAGCGTCAATTCCTCGGGATTCGAATGAATCTTCCGAATCAGATCGTAGACAACCTGCTTGGTCTGCCGCGGCCCATAGACCGAAAACAGACGCAGGCTGCACGTCCGCAAACCATAAGTGTGGGCAAAGGCGTAGCAATACCGTTCCGCCGCCAGCTTGGCCACCGCGTACGGCGAAATCGGCCAGACGCCATCAGTCTCCTGAAACGGCTTCTCCGCGCGATCTCCGTACACCGCCCCAGTCGACGAAAACAAAACCTTCGTCTCCGGACTCGCCAGCCGTACCGATTCCAACAGCGCCAGCGTCGCCAGCAAATTGCGTTCACAGTCAGCCGTCGGGTCCGCCACGCTTCGCGCCACCAACGCATCCCCCGCCAAGTGGAAAATCACCTCCGGCCGCTCCGCCCGCAGGGCGTCCTCCACCGCGGCGTCCCGCAAGGAATGCCGCAACAACCCAACCTGCAAACCGGCCAGATTCTCTTCCAATCCCGTCGAAAAATCATCAACAACCGTGACGCTCCGCCCCCCGGCCACCAGCGCCTCCACCACATGCGAACCCAGGAACCCCGCGCCTCCCGTCACCCATGTCTTCATAGATTCGCCGCCTCCCATAGCGTGTCCAGCGTCGCCCGCGCCGTCCGCTCCCACGTAAACTGCTTCACGAATTCCAGTCCCGTCTCCGACAGTTCCCGATGCAATTGCCGATCCTCGGCAATCCGCAGCATCGCCTCCGCCAACGGCTCCACCGCCGCCTCCCGCAACAGAAGCGCGTGGCCGCCCGTGGTCTCTCGCAACCCCGGCACATCGGTCGTAATCACCGGCACGCCCACCGCCTGCGCCTCCATCGTCGTCAGCGACAACGCCTCATACGAGTACGGCAATACAAAACAGTCACTGGCGTTGTACAGCAGCAGCAGGTCCTCATTCGGAACGTAGCCCGTATGGACGAAATGCTGCGTAATCCCTAATGATTTCGCAAGGCCAGCCAGGTCGATCCCCGTCGTGTTCATCCCCGCCACCAACAGCTTA
>CANIFK010000639.1 GCA_947466555.1 Acidobacteriota bacterium
CGCATCGGTCTCCAGCACGACCCGCTGCTCTACGGCGCCTACAACCTCAACCCGTTCCTCGTCCGCGTCGAACGCGTGCCCATGCTCGTTGTCGAACAGGGCCAAGTTGCCGTCATTAAGTCCTACGTCGGCCTGCCCACGGCAGACACCTCCGGCACCGACTTCAAGTTCGGCACGCTCGTCCGCCCCGGCCACCGCGGCATCTGGCAGGAGCCGCTCCGCACCGGCAAATACCCCATCAACCCCTACTGCTACAAGGCCGAACTGGTGCCGACGGCGATCCTCACCCTCAACTGGGCCGAGCGCGTCAGCGCCGCCCATAAACTGGACGCCAAACTCGAATCCATCATCGCCAAAAGCAACGAAGGCTTCGTCTTCAAAATGGATCTCCAAGTGCAAATCCACATCCCCGACGCCCGCGCCCCGCGCGTGATCTCCACTGTCGGCACGATCAACAACCTGATCGACGAAGTGCTGCAAGCCGCCGTCGGCAACCACTTCCGGGACACCCTGCAATCCATGCCCGCCGTGCGGTTCATCGAAACGCGCCAACAGGTGCAACGCTCGGCCTACGAACGCATCCGCGAACAGCTCGACGCCTACTTCGTCGAGACCCGCGGCGTCTATATCCAGGACGTCATCCTGCCGCAGGATCTGGTCGGCGTGCTCACCGAACGCGAAATTGCGAAACAGGAAATCGCCACCTTCGAACAGCAGAAACAGGCCCAATTGCAGCGCATTGAGACCGAACAGGCGCGCGGCACGGCCGACATGCAGGCGGAGTTGGCGAAGTCCAAGGTCGGCGTGAACATCCGCTCCAATAACGCCAACGCCCGCAAAGCCGAAGCCGAGGGCGAGTCGTTCTACATCGAACAGACCGGCCAGGCCCGCGGCGCCGAAGTCCGCGCCGTCGGTCTGGCCAAGGCCGAGGCCTTCGACGCGCAGGTCCGCGCGCTGGGCGCCAACGCCACGGCGCTCGTCAACGCGGTCGATTCGCTGTCCAAATCCGGAACGCCCATTGTGCCCAACATCCTGGTCACCGGCGGCGGCGGAACCATCGAAGCCCTCGCCGCGACTCTGCTGAAAAGCCTGTCGTAACTACGGCGCCAGCAGGTCGTACCGAGCCACCCACCCGGCGGCGTCGAAGTTCTCCTTCGCCGCCGGGCCGGCCATTTCACGGGCCTCTTTGAACTTGCCCTGGCGGAACAGCACGCGCGCCAGCAACGGCCGCGCGGCCATCTCATAGGGGGTTTCGAGCAACTCCTCCAACGGCTCCACCGCCTCCGCATCGCGATTGGCCATCACCAGCGATGCCGCCCAATACAGCCGCGCGTCGTGCCGGTTGTCGTCATAATCCACCACCTCGGCAAAGGCGGGAACGGCGTACTCCCACCGGGCGCGGCGATAAAAAACAAACGCCGCCCGGAACTGGATCTCGGCCTCGTCGGTGGTGTCTTCGTTCGAAAGCGCGGGCGCCGGCGGCGGCACAGCCACGCCCAGGTCCACCAACCGGTCGTATTTCGGCTGAAACGCCGGCCGCTCCGCGGAACACCCGGTCAGGCACAGCACACCCAGCACCATGATGATCGCCCCGGCCAGCCGCCGCCCGCCCTGCCGCTCGCCCAAAAACTTCGCGCCCAGAATCGCCCCCAGCACAATGCTGATCTCCCGCATCGGCGCCACGCGATGCAGCGGGGAAACGGTCAGCGCCGTCAGCACCAGAATGTAGCTCAGCGGGTTCATGGTGCCGATCAGGATCAGCCGCAGCCGTTCTTCATTCCAGACCCGCCGTGTCTCCGGAAGCCGCCGAAAAGCCAACGGCGCCAGCACCACCGCCCGCGAAACGTCCGTGGTCCACTCCATCATCACCGGTGGCAGATGCAGTCCGCTCACCGCGTATTTATCCCACAAACTATAGATTCCAATCAACAATCCCGTCGCCATGCCCCACCACACGCCGGCGCCCACGGCGCCACGCAGGAAGAACAGCACCCCACCGCTGATCAGCCCAATGCCCATCCACGCGAGCGTCGTCGGAGTCTCCCCGTAAATCGCCAGCGCGCCCAACGTTGCCACCAGCGGCCCCGATCCTCGCGCCACCGGGTACACCAGCGACAGGTCCCCGTGCTTATACGCCTGCTGCAGACACACGAAGTAAGCCAACTGCCAGAAACAGCTGCCTGATACCGACAGCACCTCCCGCCATCCCAGCCTGTCCCAGATTCCGGCGTACTCATATACCGCCCACGGCCCGTACACCAGCGTGCCCACGCACGAGTACAACCACACCACTTCCATCCCGCCCCGCACCCGCTTGGCCAATAAATTCCAAGTCGCATGGATACACGCCGCCGTCAATACAAGCAGCAGTGCGTGCGGAGGCATTTTTCTATCTTCCCCGAACTGGCCTGACGGAGAATAAAAACTATGAGTTCCGACGCCCCTTTTCACGATCCGCACGTCACCCTGTCGCGCATCTACACCCGCACCGGTGACGAAGGGCGCACGTCGCTCGTCGGCGGCCAGCGCGTATCGAAGGACGCTCTGCGGATTGAGGCCTACGGAACCGTCGACGAATTGAACGCGGCCCTCGGTCTCGCCATCACCTCCATTCCCGAGGGCGCCCCCGCCGTCCACCTGCTGGCCGTGCGACTCACCCGCGTCCAGCATGAACTCTTCAACCTCGGCTCCCTGCTGGCGACGGAGATGGAAGATCTCCGCCCCGGCCAACCGGTGATCACTGCGGCCGACGTCACCCGCCTGGAAAAGGAGATGGACGAAGCCAACGCCACCCTCGAACCGCTCAACAGCTTCGTCCTTCCCGGCGGCTGCCGCTTGAATGCCGAACTGCACCTCTGCCGCACCATTTGCCGCCGCGCGGAGCGTCATACAGTGACCCTCGCCGCCCACGAGCGTATCCCTCCAGAGGCCGTGCAATACCTGAATCGGCTCTCCGATGCGCTGTTTATTTGGAGCCGTTTAGCCAGCCGGCTACTCAACCGTCCAGAAACCCTTTGGCGGCCAAACCAGTCGTAACCTGTTGAAAACACTTATAGCTTAGTACAGGGTACCTACCCGTTAGTCCTACCATCGATCAATAAAAATGTAACTAGGTTTGAGTACTTCCAGTTGAGTGACCGAAGCAGGCCCGATAAGCAAACTGAGGTTGTCCCCCAGAAACCTCGGAGTAAACAATGCCTGGCAGTTTAGTCACCCTTATCGTCCCTTGCTACAACGAAATCGACGGCCTCCCCCAGTTGATGCGTCGCCTGACCGCGATGCACGATGCCGGACAGATGACGGGCTGGGAAGTTCTTTTCGTCAATGATGGCTCGAAGGATGGTACGCGGGAAGCGCTGAACGTGATCGCGAAGGGTCACGATTGGGTTCGAGTTGTCCATCATCCGGCGAATAAGGGTTTGGGCGCGGCGGTTCGCACCGGCTTCGCCAACGCCAATGCGCCGATCGTCTGCACGATGGATAGCGATTGCACGTTCGCCCCGGAAAAGTTGCCGCAGATGGTGCGGATTCTGCAGGAAGGCGCCGACATCGTCACCGCCTCCCCGTGGCACCCCGAAAGCGGCGCCGGTTCGGTCCACCCGATGCGTAAAGTTCTGAGCCAGGGCGCCAGCTGGGTCTACCGCGGCATTCTGGGCAACGAAGTGCACAGCTTCACGCCGATGCACCGCGCCTACCGCCGGGAAGTCATCAAGAAGGTGAAGTTCAATTCCGACGGCTTCGCCGCCATCGCCGAAATCATGGTGCGCGCCATGTTCCACGGTTTCCGCGTGAAGGAACTGCCCATGCCGGTCGACCGGCGCCAGTTCGGCGAATCGAAAATCAATATTTTTCAATCGGTTACGGCTCATCTGTCGCTGATGCGCCTGGCCGGGTGGACGACGTTCACCATGTGGGCGGACGC
>CANIFK010000640.1 GCA_947466555.1 Acidobacteriota bacterium
CCATAACGAACCGACTTCGCCGCCTCCTGATTCAAGTGCCGCATCATCTCGGCGTCATCGGAGTTCAACGAAACCAGCACGCCCTTCTTGTGCATCAACGCCGCGTTGTACGGAATCGCGTCGTAGGCTTCCACCTTGTAGCTCCACCAATCGCTGAACGTCGACGCACCCGCGCCGTGCTCCTTGATTTCCTTCGCCACCTTGTAGCCTTCCAACACGTGCTGGAGCGTCCGAATCTTGAACCCAAACTCATCGGCCACCCGCAGAAGCATCAAAATTTCATCGGCCCGGTAGCAGTGCGCATGCACGAACCGCTTGCCCTCCAGCACCTCCACAAGCGGCTCCAACTTCAAATCCCGCCGCGGCGGAATCACCCGTTCGCCCTTGGCCGCGCGCGCCTTATAGTCATCGAGCGTGGCCTTATACGCTTTGGCATCCGTGAACGCCTCGCGAATCACGTCTTCCACGCCCATCCGCGTCGCCGGATACCGCAACCGCGTCGCAATCCCGGAGTCCGATCCACCGCGCCGCTTCGGATTCTCGCCCAACGCAAACTTAATCCCCGGCATCGCGCCATCCAACAAAATCTCCGGCGCGTCCTTGCCCCAGCGCATCTTGATCACGACGTTCTTCCCGCCGATCGCATTCGCGCTGCCGTGCAAAATATTCGCGGTCGTCACGCCGCCCGCCAGCGCGCGATAAATCCCAATATCCTCCGGGTTCACCGTGTCTTCAATCCCCGTCATCGACGAGACCGACACCGACCCTTCATTCACCGCCTCCGTCGCAATATGCGAGTGACAATCGATAATCCCCGGCATCACATACTGCCCGCCGGCATCGATCACCTTCGCCCCGGCCGGCGCCGTGACGTTCGGCCCAACTTCCGCAATCTTCCCATTCCGAATCAGAATCGACCCGTCGAACGACCCCTTCGTCACCGTCAGAATCTTCGCGTTGCGGATGACAATCACGCCATCAGCCGCCATCGCCGCCACCGGCGCCAGTAACAGCCCGCCAATAAATTTACGCCGGTCCATTCGTCTGTCCTCCCGCCGTCGGTTCGAACTTCTTCCCATCCACAAAGACCAACTTCACCTGCGTCTTCTCCGCCAGCCAGTCCCCATCGGTTACAAACAAATTGCCGATCTTCCCTGGCTCGAGCGAACCCAACCGGTCATCGACGCCATAGATCTGCGCCGCCGAAATCGTCAGTGCCCGCAGCGCGTCTTCGTTCGCCAACCCGGCGTCCACGGCCTTCTTCACCGCCCTCCGCACATCGGCCGGCCGCTCCAGCCCGCCCGAGTAAAATGCGAACTTCACGCCAGCCTTCGCCAACGCCGCCGGCCCGGCCGGCGCCATCTCGCGAGTCTCCAACGTCCGCAACGAATCCATCACCTCCGGATCCCCGTCGCGGTCCCGTTCCGGCCACCGAAGGTTCATCAGCAACGGCACGCCGGCAGCTTTCAACGAATCGGCCGCGCGCCACGCCTCCGTCCCGCCGTACAAAATCACCGGCGTCTTCAGCTCTTTCCCAAACCGGATCATCCGGTCGATCTCCACCTTTCGCCCAGCCGGCAGCAACGCCCGCGGCGATTCCAACACACCCTCCAACGCCCTGTCATAGGCCGGCCGCTGCAACCCGCGCGCATTCTGCGCATACATCGTCTTGGCCGTCTTGTACTGCTCGGCGTCCAGGTAGATCTGCCGGATATAAGCAAACGAACCCATCAGAGAGCCCGGAAAACTCGCCAACCCATTCCGCACCGCTGCCATCGAGAGGAACTGACCCACCGGCGAACTCACCACCATGTCGCCAGCCTTTCCGCCGGCAAGGTTCAGCACCGATCCCTGCCCGGCGAAAATGCCCGTCGCCGGAAACACAACAGCCGTGGTGAACCCGGCGTTCCGCGCCGCCGTAAGCGTCGCGTCATTCGGCTGCACCAAATCGGCGGCCTTCACCCAACTCGTGTTCGACGGCCGTTCCTCCGGCCCCCCGTCATCCTGAAACTGCACGTTCGACGGGCCTTCATCCCCGCCGCCACGCCGTCCGCCACCGCCAGTGGGCGCAGCCACAACAACACGCGGAGGCCCGTCTGTCGGCGCCGGCAGCCCCCAGCGGCTCAGCGAGTCGATCAACCCGGGGTACACATGCATCCCCTTGCCATCGATCGCCCATGCGCCGGCCGGAACGGGCACATTCGCGCCCACGGCCTCAATCAATCCGTTGCGAACAACGATCGTTCCATTCGCAATCGCCGGACCGGCGGCTGTGTGGATCGTCGCATTTTGTATGGCATAAAGACCGGGCGAGCCGCTCTGCCCATAGGCAAAAGCGCCCGCCGCCGCGAGAAGCAAGTGACGGCGTTTCATTTGAAGATTATGGTAACAGGGCCGAAAGTTTTTCCCCGCGCGCCGCCCGGTCCAACCGGACAAACAAAACCTTCACAGAATCGAACTTCGAAATCTGCTGCTTCTTCCAGGTCTCTGGCGCGGCCACAAACGGCGCCACGTAGTTCACCGCATCGCGAATCGAACCCGACCCGCCGGTCTTGTACTCCCAGATGTCCACGCCATCCCGCCCGGCCAGCGTCGCCACCACCGTCCACCCATCCAGGTTCATCGCCGAATAGGACAACGACCGCGTCCGCGCCTCTTCCTCCGGGCACGCCCCATTCGCCCGGATCTGCCCGGGAATCATGCGTTCTCTCACCTGTGCATACACCCGGTCCCGCAACGCCCTGTCCCCGGTGTAATGCGAAAACGCCAACACCTGCCCCGCCCACCACGTCCCGTGATTGTTCTTCGCCCGCCCCTCGGTCGCGCCAATCTTGCTCTCCGTCAGCCACCGCGGATACTCGCGAAACCACGCCCGCAACCCGGCGCGCTCCTCCACCGTAAACCCCTTGGCTTCCTCCAACCGCCGCAGCCCCTCCACCGCCCAGATCAGACTCCGCGTGTCGATAATCCCAGCCCCCCGCCCCGTGTTCCGGTTCCGAATCGCCTGGCCATACTCCAGGTGCGGATTCATCCTCGTCGCCGGATTCAGAAACCAAACCCGCGCCGCCTCCTCCCCCTTCCGCAGTGCTTCTTTATCCCCCAACAAAGCCGCCCGCAGCCCCAACCCCAGCCGCCCCTCGCTCATCTGCCCCAGCAACTTCCGATGCGCGTCAAACCGCTGCGGATAGGTCTCCCCATCCCGCCGCAGAAACGGAGCCTTCGGATCTTTCGGGTCCGGCCACCAATACGGCGCCTCACTGTAGTAATCGTTCTTCGCGACACCCTCCATCGGTGCCGCCACGCCGGTAATCGTCCACGGCCCGCCGCGCAGGGATTTCTTAGTCAACGCGTCCAAACCCTCAACGCGCGCCCCCTGCCCGGCCAGCAACGCAATTACCAGCAATAGATCCATCAGGCCCAGCCAGCCTCGGCAGCCGCCGTCCGCAGCGCAATCAAATCTTTCTTCATCGCCGCCAGCACCTGAGCCTTCGGCATCGTGATCTTCGTCGCGCCCTTGTCCGCGCCGCCCAGGTCGTACTCAAAATGAACCTGCACCGGCCCCGCAAAGCCGCCCGCCTTCGCCATCTTCAAAAACTCGCGCGTCTGCACCATCCCCTCACCCACCGGGCACCAGTCCACACGCCACTTTCCGTTCCCACCCCGCCCCCACTTAAAATCCTTCAACGCCATCCCGCCCATATGCGGCATCGCTAACTTCGTCGAATGGATCCATCCACCCAGCCCGCCCTCAATCGTGGCGTGCGAAACATCGAAGTTGTAGCTGACGTACTTCTTATCCAAATCCTTCAACAGCATCCACAAATCCCACTGCGATGCCCCAACGCGCCCAGCGCCCGAATGCGTATGATACATCGCACACAGGCCCACTTCTTTGTTGAACGCAGCCAACTCATTCACCC
>CANIFK010000641.1 GCA_947466555.1 Acidobacteriota bacterium
ATTTCCGGGTCGAACCTGCATTTGCGGATTCCGCTGCGGTTTGCCAACGATGAACTGGAGCAACTGATTGTCGCGTTCAACACGATGATGGACCGGCTGTCGGAGAGCTTTGAGCAGGTTCGTCGATTTTCGACCGATGTTTCGCATGAATTGCGCACGCCTTTGACGGCGATTCGTGGCCAGTTGGAAGTGGCGTTGATGACCGCGGAAAAGGAAGAGGACTTCCGGGACGCGATTGTGAATGCGCTGGAGGACGTGGACCGGATTTCGAATATCGTGCGCGCGCTGTTGCTGTTGTCGCAGGCCGAGACGGGCCAGTTGGCGTTGCACAAAGACGCGGTGAATTTGACGGAAGTGGTGGCGGAACTAGCCGAGCAGTTCCGGACGACGGCGCAGGAGTCGGGCCTGGAGCTGGAGTGGAATCTGGATGACGACGTCTACATTCTGGGTGACCGGACGCAGATGGACCGGCTGGTGACGAATCTGCTTTCGAATGCGTTGAAGTATACGCCGGCCGAGGGGCATGTGTTGGTGGAGGTGCGGCGGGAGCTATCGACTGGTTCGGCGATTCTGACGGTAGCCGACGATGGGAAGGGCATTCCGCCGGAGAGTCTGCCGCATATTTTTGACCGGTTTTACCGGGTGCCGGGCGAGGATCCGGACAAGGGATTGGGCCTGGGATTGAGCTTTGTGAACTGGATTGTGAAGGCGCACGAGGGACGGTTGGACGTGCAGAGTACGGTGGGCGCGGGGACAACGTTTACGATCACGCTGAAGCTGCACCAGCCGGAGCCGGTTTCCGATGCCGGTTCCATTCCGCTGGCGGAAGCGCGACAATAACGAGATGGATCTTTCGCTCACGGAACGGACGAAGGAAGGTATCGTCATCATCGACGCCAAGGGCGCGATTGTTGCTGGAGACGGGGCAGACCGGCTGCGCGACCGGCTGAAGGCGCTGGCGGAGGCGGGGACGCCGAACGCGGTGCTGAATCTGGCGCATGTGGACTATATCGATTCCTCCGGCCTTGGCGCGCTGGTGATGAGCTATTCCACGTTGAAGAAAAAAGACGGGATGTTGAAGCTCCTGAATCTGACGCGGCGCAATGTGGAACTGCTGGTGTTGACGAAGTTGGAGACGGTGTTTGAGGTTTTCGACGACGAGCAGAACGCGGTGAACAGCTTCTTTCCGAATCGCGAGATCAAGAAGTTCGACATTCTGGCCTTCCTGCAGCAGCGCAAGAAGGGCGCCGGGGAGTAATTGATGCTGGCGGCGGGGAGTGTGGCGCCGGCGTTTCGGCTGGGTTCGTTTGCACTGGAGAAGCTGACGGGGCCGGTGTTGCTGGCGTTTTTCAAGATTACCTGCCCGACTTGCCAGCTGACGTTTCCGTTTTTGCAGCGGTTGGTGGACCGGGGCGGGCCGCGGGTTGTGGGTATCTCGCAGGACGACGCGGCGGGGACGGCGGAGTTCAACGACGCGTTTGGCGTGCGGTTTGAGACGGTTTCCGATCCGAAGGCCGATGGGTACGCGGTGAGCAGCCTTTACGGTTTGGAGTATGTTCCGGCGCTGTTTTTGGTGGAGCCGGATGGGCGGATCAGTTGGACAAGTGAGGCGTTTGCCAAGCCCGATTTGGAGGCGCTGGCGGCGCGATGGGCGATAAATCTGTTCGACGCGGGCGATCGCGTGCCGATTTATAAGCCTGGTTGAGGATCACGGAACTGACTCCGGGCCGGAGTCGCGATACACTGGAGAACGAATGGCATCCAAGATTTCGGAAGTGCTCGGCAATACGGCAGCAATCGTGAAGGGTTTGAGCGTCACATTCAAAGAAATGATGGCGCCGACGATCACCGAAGACTACCCGGCGGCGCCGGCAATCTTCCAGGAGCGGTTCCGCGGCACGCACGTGCTGCAACGGGACGAAAGCGGGCTGGAAAAGTGCGTGGCGTGTTTCCTGTGCGCGGCGGCTTGCCCGGCCTCGTGCATCTACATCGAAGCCGCTGAGAATACGGACACCAAGCGCATGAGCGGCGGCGAGCGCTACGCTGAGGTGTACAACATCGACTACAGCCGTTGCATCTTCTGCGGCTTCTGTGTCGAGGCGTGCCCGACGGACGCGATTACCCATGGCCATGGATTCGAGACGGCCAGCTACAACACCTCCACCCTGATCATGCGGAAAGAGCAGATGCTGACGCAGATCTCGCCCGCCGCCAAGCCGGCGAAACCGTTGGGCGAAGGCGCCGGCGCGCACTAAGCGCTGGGCTGGTTCTTTACCCAAACGACGAAATCGAGAGTGGGCGGCGTGCCGCCCAGTTCCCGAAGCCGGGTCAAGCATTGTCCGCGGTGGTTCTGGCTGTGCATGACGACTTGAAGCAGCGCCTGGGCGAGGTTGGGTTCCGTGCCTTCGATTGACGGGATGGGCATGGGGCGCGCGAGTGCGGCCTCGGTGAGGGCTTTGACGAACTCCAACTGCTCCCGATGGACGTGGCGGAAGTGCTCTTCAAGTTCGATGATGGTGGCGTTGGGCGCGAAGGCCTGCTCCTGGTTGAACGGGCGTTGCTGGAAGAGGGACAGGAAGTAGCGGTGGACGCCGACGATGTGCCGGAGATTGTCGAGCAGGATGGCGTCATTGCGGGCAGCGCGGTGTGCGTGGATGGACTGGAGCAGGGACGCATCGGCCCACGCCTGATGCTGCACGAGATCGCGAATCAGCGCTAACATCCTGCTATCGTAGCGCCGATGGCGGTTTACTGCAGATGGTACTGGCTGCGGATGGAGGCGGCGTTTTGCTTGGCCTGGCTTTGGAAGGTGCTTACGATGCCGCCGCAGAGTTGGTTAAAGCGCACGGCGTCGGCCAGGCGTTTGGTGTCCTGTTTGGCTTCGCCGAGCTTATAGTTGACGAGGCCGAGATGGTAGAGCGTTTCGGCGTGGATGTCTTTGTTCTGCCCGACCAGCGGGAGCGCGGCGCGCAGATGGAGATCGGCGTCGGGCCAGCGCTGTTCCTGGCTGGCGAGGACCCCGAGCATCCAGCGGGCGATGCCGAGCTTCAGCTGTTTGCTTCGCGCCCAATCCGCCTCGGCTACGCCTTGCGGCGCTGGGGTGGCTGGGAGCGTCTCCAGAAGGCGTTTGGCGTAGAGCGCGGCCTTCGCCTTGTCCCGCTTTTCGTGCGCTTTGGTGACGGCGTAGAAGAGCATGTCGGGGCTACTGGTGCCGGCCTTGATCTCTTCTTCGGCGAGTTGGAGCGCGCGGGCGTGGTGGCCCGCCTGTTGGTAGGCGGCGAAGAGATCGGGGCGGATGCGCGGAGTGTAGGGCGACTGCGGGCGTTCCCGGGCGAACTCCTCCAGCCACTGCATCCGCTGGGAGGCGGGCGTGGCGCTGCTGGCCACGTTATAAAGCGTATAGTCGGCGTACGTCTCCACTTGCTTGACGAACGACTGGTCTTCCTGTGGTGATTGCCGGAGTCGCGTGGCGGCGGTGAGCGCGACGTTGGCCGCGCGGCGGATCTTCGTGGGATCTTTGGTCGCCTCGGCGGCTCTCAGATTCTCCTGGGCGATGGCCAGATCGTCGGGATCGGCGGCGAGGATCCTGTCGCCGGCGGTGATGGCCAGATCGAACTTTCCGGACTTCAGGTAGATCGTCTGCAGTTCCGCCAGTATCCACGTCGCCGATGGATGTTTCGGGTATTTATCGACAAAAGACTCCATTAAGCCGGCTTTATCAGGCGGTTCCGGGTTGCTGATAAAGTATCGAATTAATGCGCCTTCGGTATCCTCCGTGTCGGAGACTAGTGTCTAGTTGCGTAAGTTGACTATCGTATTGCGAAGCTGACTTCCCTTGACCTCTCGTTTTCGCCAGTGGAAGGGTTTCGGGTGTTCATTGGTCCTTGCAACAAATGCCTCGATGGCTGAGCG
>CANIFK010000642.1 GCA_947466555.1 Acidobacteriota bacterium
AACTGCGCGCGGCCAACGAAGCCGCCGACGCCAGCAACAAACAGCTGTGGAAGTTCCCCGCCCGACGCCTGGAAGCCGAAGCCATTCGCGACTCCGTGCTCGCCGTCGCGGGCACGCTGGATACGGCCGTGGGCGGCATGTCCTTCCGCGGCTCGGACATCAACGAACGGCGGGTGATGAGCGCCACTCGCACCGGCTATTACGACAAACGCGACAACCGCCGCGCCATCTATATGGGGCGCGGTTCGGACGCGTCCATGAATATGATGCCGGCCTTCCTGACTACCTTCGATGCCGAGGACGGCCACGCCCCGTGCGCCCGCCGCGAACGCAGCATCACCGCGCCGCAGGTGCTGTATCTATTGAATGGGGAACTCACCCAGGTGGCCTCCCGCGACCTGGCGGAGCGGCTCTTTCTGGAAGCCGGCCCGGGCTCCGCGGCCAAGGTGGACTACGGTTATAAACTGGTGCTGGGCCGGGCGCCATCGGCCACGGAGCGGGACGCGGCACTGTCCTACCTCGGCAAAGCGGAGCCGGCGCAGTTGACCGGCTTTGCTTGGATGCTTCTGAACTTGAGCGAGTTTGTGTTTCTACCATGATTTTTTCGAATCCACTTTCCGCGTCCGGCCGGCGGGCATTCCTGCGGCGCATGAGTTTTGGCGTCACCGGCGCCGCGCTGGGCACGCTGTGGGCTGAGGATGAGAAGTTCCTCCGCGCCGGGGCCGGGCCCCATTTCGCGCCGAAAGTGAAGTCAGTGATCTTCCTGTTCATGTGCGGCGGCGTCAGCGCCATGGACACGTTCGACCCCAAAGACAACAAGTGGGCCGGCAAGATGCTGGACACCATCAATGGCAACAACGGCAAGCCCCAACTGCGGCCCGTGCTGCACAATCCGCGCACCTTCAAGCCGTATGGAAAATCGGGCACACCGGTCTGCGAATGGTTCCCTAACATCGGCGGCGTGATCGACGATATCGCCATGGTCCGTTCCATGTACTGCCATGATGCCGGGCATTTCCAGGCCTGCTGGGAGATGTCCACCGGCAAGCGCAATCGCGTGTTCGACCATCCGGCGCTGGGCGCCTGGACCGGCTATGCGCTGGGTTCTGCGAATCGCAACTTACCGACGTTCGTGAACATGGGTAAGCCGTCATCGCCGGCACAGTTAACCGGCGGTTATCTGGGCGGCCAGGAAAGCGCCACGCCGTTTGAGGCGGGCGAAACTCCGTTGGCGAATTTGAAGTTGCCCGTGGGCACCACCCGCGCCGAGCGGGACCGCCAGATGGAGACGCTGGCCCGTTTGAACCGCGAGTTCCACGAGCAGCACGTGTTCGATGCCGAGGTGGCCTCGCGCGTGCGCAGCTACGAACTGGCCGGCACACTGCAAACGGCCGGGCCGGAGTTGGTGGACTTTTCCAAGGAACCGGAACACGTCCGCGCGATGTATGGCGTGGACGAACCGGAGACCGACGAGTTCGGCCGCCAGATGCTGCTGGCCCGCCGCCTGGCGGAGCGCGGCGTGCGATTCATTCAGGTGTGCCACGGCGGCGCCGGGGGCGGCAACGGGAAGTGGGATTCGCACGACGATGTGGCCGACCACGCCCCGTTGGCGAAACAAACCGACAAGCCGATCGCCGGCCTGATTCGTGACTTGAAGCAGCGCGGCATGTTGGAGAGCACCATGGTGGTGTGGGCCACCGAGTTCGGCCGCACGCCCTATTCGCAGAACAATTTGGGCCGCGACCACAATCCGCATGGCTTCACCTGCTGGCTGGCCGGCGGCGGCGTGAAGGGCGGCATCGTCCACGGCGCAACGGATGAAATCGGGCACAAAGTTGCGGAAAAGCCGCAGTATGTGACGGATCTACAGGCCACCGTGCTGCACCAAATGGGACTGGACTACAAACGGATGAGCGTAGTTGTTAATGGCCGGCCCTTCCATCTGATCGAGGAAGGAACCGGCCCTATTAAAGACATCCTGGCCTGATCGGCCGCCTACTTGATTTCCGAACCCCGCCTCGCGCGAACACCGCTGGAAATCGTCCCATCCCACACGGGATTGCCCTGCGCGTTATAGCCCTTCTCCAGCTTGTCCCACACCGGAGCAAAGCGGCCGTTCAGATCCCAGTACACCCGACCGCCCTTCATCGTGATCTCTGCCACCAGGTTCTGGTTGCCCTTCAACTTCGCGCCGTAGACATCCACAAACCCGAAGTCGCCCTTCTGTACGGAGAGCACCGTCACATCGGCCGTCGAGCCCACTGACAGATTGCCCAACTCCGTCCGTTTAATCTGCTGCGCCGGGTGCCACGTCGATGCTTCCACCACCTGCTGCATCGTCATGCCCATGTTCAGGAACTTCGACATCACGTTGGTCATGTCCTTCATGCCGCCAATCATCGACGACGTGTGCAGATCCGTCGAAATTGAATCAGGAATGAAGCCCTGCTTGATGGCCGGCACCGCCCAGCGGAACACCAGGCTGCCGCCGCCGTGGCCGACGTCGAATTTCACGCCGCGCTTCTTGGCGTCGAACAGATACTGGCGCACCTTTCCGTTGTCATCGATCATCGGGACCGCGGCCAGGTAGGCGTGCGTGTACATGTCACCGGGACGCAGGTGCTTCAGTACCAGATCCTGGTGCGGCCGCTCCAGCCGGAAGCTGCCGAAGTCCACCATGATCGGCACGTTCGCCGTCTCGCCGGCCTTCACGGCACTATCCACCGCAATCCACTCCGGCCCCGCAAAATGGGCCGTTTTCACGCCGACGATTAACTCCGGATACTTCTTGATCATCGCCACGACCGGCGCCGGATCCATGTCTTCCATGTTCTGTTCCACCGCGCCGCCCATGCCCGCGCCGACGATGTTCAGGAACGTCAGCACACGCGTCTTGGAACGGTCCACAATGCGCTTCTTGAACACTTCAAAGTTGCGCCAGCCGGGCGTGCCGGCATCGACAACGGTGGTCACGCCGCTGCGGAAGGTGTGCGAATCCGGGATCACGCTCAGCTGCCCGTCGCGATAGCTCGGTCCATCGCCGTAGAAGGTATGAACATGCAGATCGATCAGCCCGGGCATCACGTAGAGGCCCTTTACATCCACGACCTTCTTCGCCTTGCTCGCGTCGATATTCGCGGCAACTTCGGCGATTTTCTGATCTTTAATGGCAACGTCCCGGACGGCGTTGATGTTGTTCTTGGGGTCGATGACGTGGCCGTTTTTCAGCAACACGTCATAGTCTTGTGCCATGAGGCAGGCCGTAAAGGCCAGGACGGATAAAATGCGCACCATGCGCGTATTCTATGTTAAGTTTTGCTTTTCGAAAACCCAGGCGGATTCGATGATGGCTTCGATGGTGTCAAAACGGGGCTTCCAGCCGAGCGTTTCGCGCAGCTGAGAGGAGTCGGCGACCAGCTGATCCGGGTCGCCTTCGCGTCGCGGACCCATGATAAACGGCACCTTCTGGCCGGTGACTTTTTCAACGGCGGCAACCACTTCCTTCACCGAATAGCCGCGCCCGGTTCCCGCGTTGTAGGCCCCCGTCGCCCCGCCGCCCAAGAGGTGATTGACGGCTGCAATGTGCGCGCTGGCCAGGTCGTCCACGTGCACATAATCGCGCACGCAGGTGCCATCGGGCGTGGCGTAGTCATCGCCAAACAGCGTAACCGGCTTGCCCGAGATCACCGCTTTCAAAATCAACGGAATCAGGTGCGTTTCCGGATCGTGCCGCTCGCCCAAACCCGCTTCGTTATTGGCGCCGCACGCGTTGAAGTAGCGCAGGCGAATGCTGCGGACGCCACGGCTTGTGTCCAGCCAATCCAGGATCTTCTCCACCATCACCTTGGATTCGCCGTACGGATTCACCGCGCTGATCGTCGAACTCTCCGGAATCGGCACCACAG